>CAYXMO010000249.1:0-4913 GCA_964465935.1 uncultured Rhizobium sp. | reverse complement strand
GCGGCGGCCGTGGGATTTGTCTTCCATCTCCTGGCGCGCATCGGCGTCCATGAAGACGTCGACTTCCTCGAACGGGGCGCCCTTCTTCTTCAGAAGCGCCTTGGCGCGGACGCAGTACGGGCAAATCGGCGTGGTGTAGATCTTGATCTTCGACATGGCAGGCGACTCAGCAGCACCCTTCCGTGACAGTTACATAATATCGCCCGCGAGCGGACGGACAACGCGTGCCAACGCCAGGACGAACACTTTTGCCGCACCTGCGCGTTTGAGGGCACGGGCGCAGGCGTCGGCGGTGGCCCCTGTGGTTAACACATCATCGATGAGCAGAAGGTTACGGCCGGCAATGGCCGATTTGTGGCCGGGCGGAACCTTGAACGCCGCCAGCATGTTGCGCCGCCGCGCCTTGGCCGAGGGCATGGCGCCCTGGCTCGGGGTGTCGCGGGAGCGGACCAGGCAGAGGAAATCCGCCGGCTTGCCGCTCAGCCGGGCGACGGCACGGGCAAGCTCCGCCGACTGGTTGTAGCGCCGCGTCCACAGCCGATAGCGGTGCAGCGGCACCGGCACGATCAGGCCGGCCTCGTCCAGAAGGGCGCGGCCGCCGCGGTCCAGCCAGCGCGCGAAGCCGGGCATCAGGTCGAGGCGGTCGCCGTGCTTGAGCGCCAGGATGGGGCCGCGGCTGGCCTCGTCGTAGCGCATGACGGCACGAGCCTTGTCGTAGGCCGGCGGACGGGCGATGCAGGCGGCGCAATTGGTGCCGGGGCCGGGATCGAATTCGAACGGCACTCCGCAGGTCTCGCAGAGCGGGCCGTCGAGGAAGCGGATCGTCTGCCAGCAGGCGGCGCACAGCGCGCCGGGCCCGGCGACGGGGGCGCGGCAGGCGATGCAGAGCGGCGGGAACAACAGGTCGAGCGCGGCGCGGCCGGCGCGCTGCAGATGTTTTTGAACCTGGCCCGTTTCCAATCCCCCGCCCATGTTCGCTATCCTAGCGCAATGAGCGGCGGCCCACCCCGGATTTTCGACAACCATGCGTTGGCGTTGCGCCGCGCGCGCGCCGGACGGATGGGCGGCGCGACCTTTCTGGCGCAATCGGCGGCGGGGGGCCTGCGTGAACGCATCGCCGCGATCCGGCGCGACTTTCGCCGAGTCCTGCCGCTGGACCAGCATCTCGAAGATGGCGACCGATTGATCGTCGACGGGCCGCCTTACGATCTGGCCACCAGTATCCTGCGGCTGCACGCCGTCAACGATCTGCCCGGCGTGCTGGTGCAGGCGCGGCGCGCTTTGAAACCGGACGGGCTCTTTCTCGCCGCGCTGTTCGGCGGCGAGACGCTGACGGAGCTGCGCCAGTCGCTGGCGGCGGCGGAGATCGAGGTGCGTGGCGGAGTCAGCCCGCGCGTCGCGCCGTTCGCCGATGTGTGCGACCTGGGCGGGCTGCTGCAGCGTGCCGGCTTCGCTTTGCCCGTCGCCGATGTCGAGCGGACGGTGGTGCGCTATGGCGATTTTTCCACCCTGGTGCGCGACCTGCGGGCGATGGGCGAAACCAACGTGCTGGTCGAACGCAGCCGCAAGCCGGTGTCGCGCACGCTGCTGACGGCGGCGGCGGCGCACTACGCTGCGACCTTCGCCGATCCGGACGGCAAGCTGCGTGCGACCTTCGACATCGTCTACCTGACCGGCTGGGCGCCCGATGCCAGCCAGCAACAGCCGCTCAAGCCGGGCAGCGCCAAGGCGCGATTGGCGGCGGCGCTGGGGACCGACGAGAAGAGCGCGGGCGAGGCGGCGCGCAAGCGCTAAAGATGCGATGCCACGGCCTGGAAGAACGCCAGGATCTTGGTGCCGATGCCGCTGGCGCCGGCGACGATCAGGATCGAGATCATGCTGGCGATGATGGCGTATTCGATCGAGGTCGCGCCTTTGGCGTCGCGGACGATGCGGCTCAGAGCAGGTCGCGCAACATCGGGATGAGCGGCAAATCGGCCGGCGGCATCGCATACTGGCTCAAGTCGCGCGGGCGTACCCATTTGAGGGCGCTGTGCTCTTTCGCCATGACCTCGCCGTCCCAGCGCCGGCAGACATAGAGCGGCATCAGCAGTTGAAAATCCGGGTAGGTGTGCGAGGTGAAGGTGAAGGGTGCGAGGCACGGCTCCTGCACCGCGATCCCCAGCTCCTCCTTGAGCTCGCGGATCACCGTCTCCTCCGGCCGCTCGCCGGGCTCGACCTTGCCACCAGGAAATTCCCATAACCCCGCCATCGTCTTGCCCGGCGGGCGCTGCGCGACGAGCACGCGTCCGTCCGGATCGATCAGGGCGCAGGCCGCCACGAGAACAAGCCTGAGCCCTGTCGACGCCATGGTGGAGCACTCCCGATTAAGACCGGCTTAAGGGTCTGCCTAAAACTGGGCCAAATGGAAAGCCCGCCATGGTGCGGCCGCCGCAGGCCCGGCGCACGCGATGGGCGGCTACATCCGTCACGGCATAGTATTGGTTAAGACGTCCACGACGACTGCTTTGTCCGATGCGACCATCTTCTGCTATCGTCACATCGGATATTTGGACGGCACCGCAATGCCGAAGCCATTTTCTGCCACGCGCGCCGCGGTCGCGCCGCCGCCGACGCGCTATGGCCCTGCCGCGGGCGGCCAGGCAAAGCCGGCCGCCGCTCCCAAGCCCATCGCACCGCCGCCGACGCGTTATGGAGCGCCGCCCGTGACAGGCGCGGTGCAGCCCAAATTCGCGGCGCATTCGGCGGTTGCGCCGCCGCCCGTCCGCTTCGCGGCGGCCATCCAGGTCAAACCAGTAGGGCCGCGGGGGACCATCCAGCGGATGAAACAGGAAACATCCTCGACCCTCGAACAGAAGCGGTCCAAGAAGTTGCTGCGCTATGGCTTGAAGTCATCCGAAGCCACGTTCGGCGAGACGCTCGGACTGACATCCGGTTATCGCATAGCGCCGCAGAATTTTGAGAAGGTCAAAATCAAGAAGATCGAGAACCTCGAAAACACCAAAATCGAAAAAATCGAGGACCGCAAAAAGATCGAGAAGATCGAAAAGATCGAGAAAGTCGAAAAGCCCGGCAAGTTTCAGTACTATATCGACATCTATCGCAAGAATTTCACGAATTTGATCTTCGTCGACATCGGAACGCCGAACAGCGTCGAATTGCTGAAGGCCATCCGGCGGGATTTCTCGGTGGGCTCGGAGAACGACTACGACATCCTCAGCCAGTCCGACTGGCGAAAGCAGGTCAAGAAATTGACCGAAAAGGACATCGACAACAGCAACGCGGAAGGCGGGTCGTTTTGTCCCCGCAATTTCGAGTTGTCCGATGAGATCAAGCCGTTCCTCTTCGTGTCCGAGAAAATCATCGCGGACGACATCAAGATCGGCTCGATCGCGAAAATCCTCAGCACGCTGCGGCACGAACACCGCCACACCCAGCAATGCCGCTGCAAGACGTTCGACACCTACTATTCCCAGTCGTCGTTCAATAACAAGGACCGCAATGCGCTGAACACCAATACCAGCGAGTTCGAGGCTTACATGACCGAGCTCATCTCGGCCTATGGCGAGCTCAGCCGGGACACGGCTTTCCGTCCGAACAACCGCACCATCTTCGACTCCTTTGTTCGCGCGCGTCAGCACTTCGCAGAAATGGGGCTTCGCCAAAAACTCGACCCCTACGACAGGCAAGGAAAGCTGCTGGAAGACCTGTTCCAGGTGGCCGACCTGGAAAACATCGACCAGAAGCTCCTGGAATTTTTCGGAAAACGGAAGAAGGACTGGATGTAACCAGTCGACGGTGCTGTCGCCGTCACAAATTCGTCGCAAGACGGGATACCGCAAGCGCGGGCGTGCCGACTTGAAAACACCGCGCCTTTGCCGGAAGGCTTATCCCCCAGTTGCGTCATCCTCCGGACCATGGCCCAAAAATTCCAAACCTCCCTCGACGAAACGCGCCTGCTCATGCTGGCGACACAGATTCTGTTCGGCTTCCAGCTCCAAACCGTGTTCCAGGACCAGTTCGCGACCTTCACGCTGACCATGAAGCGCGTCGACGCTGCGGCGCTGCTGCTGATGGTGGTGGCGCTGGCGCTGCTGCTGACGCCGGCGAGCCAGCACCGGCTGGTCGAGCGCGGCCACATCACCGGGCGCATCCGCCGGGTCGTCACGCGCTATACCGAGGCGGCGCTGCTGCCCTTCGGCATCAGCTTCGGTCTCGACATCTATCTCGTCTTCGCGCACGGTTTCGGCGAGACGATCGGCATCGCGGTCGGGGCGGCGGTCTTCGCCTTCACGCTTTTGAGCTGGTACGTCGCCGAATTCGTTTTCCGGGTGTGGATCTTGGAACGCCGGGCAAGAAAGATCGATCACCTGCCATCGACGCCGACCGACCTGGTCACGCGTACGACGCAGATGCTGACCGAGGCGCGCATCGCACTGCCCGGCGCCCAGGCGCTGATCGGCTTCCAGCTCGCGGTGATGATGACCAAGGCGTTCGTCGACCTGCCCGAGGTCTCTCGCATCGTACACGGGGCTTCGCTCTTGGCGGTGACGGTGGCGCTGATCCTGCTGGTAGCGCCGGCGGCGTTCCATCGTATCGCCTTCGCCGGCGAGGACACCGAGCGTTTCTACCGCATCGGCTCGAACCTGATCACGGCGGCGCTGCTGCCCTTGGCGCTGGGCGTTTCCGGCGACATCTATGTCGCGATCGAGCGCATTCTGGGCGACCGCAACGCCGCGATGGCGACCGCCGCCGGCTCCTTCGCGATGCTGTCGCTGTTCTGGTTCTTCTTCCCGCTGGTGTTGCGCGCCTGGTTCCGCCTGCGGCCGCGCAAGACCGGACCGGCCTAGCTGCGATAGCTGCCGTTGATGTCGATGTAGCCGTGCGTGAGGTCGCAGGTCCACACCCGCGCC
>CAYXMO010000248.1:0-5013 GCA_964465935.1 uncultured Rhizobium sp. | reverse complement strand
CGTGTACTAGGGTTAACTGCCTAATCGCCTTCCTACTTGGTATTCGCGCCAAGTCATTCCGTCCGGGACATCCCATTCAAGCGGAGACACTATGAGCAACTATTACCTTGCCCAGATTGGTATCTACGGCTTCAACTTCGCCCCCAAAGGTTGGGCCTTTTGCACCGGGAACATCATCCCCATCGCCCAGAACACGGCGCTCTACTCGCTGATCGGGACGACCTATGGCGGCAACGGTCAGTCGACCTTCGGGCTGCCGGACCTGCGCTCGCGCACGCCTGTGAACCAGGGCGCGCAGACATCGATGGGCGAGATGTACGGCGTCGAGAACGTGACCCTGCTCATCACCGAGATGCCGGCGCACACGCATGTGGGGCAGATCAACACCAATCCGGCGACGGCCAGCGCCTCGGCCAACAACACCTTCGGCGCGACCACCTCTCCGGCCCTGGCCTATGTGGCGCCGGCCGGCAACACGGTGCTGAACGCCGGGACGATCTCGATGTACGGCGGAAACCAGCCGCACAGCAATATCCAGCCCTATCTGACGCTGAACTATTGCATCGCGACCACCGGCTATTATCCGGCGCGCAACTAGCGCCGAAGCTCAACGATCGAAGGACACCCTCACATGACACAACCCTATCTCGGCGAAGTCCGGATGTTCGCGGGCAACTTCGCACCCAAACACAACGCCTATTGCAACGGCCAGCTCATAAGTATCCAGCAGAACGCTGCGCTGTTCTCGCTGCTCGGCACCTATTACGGCGGCAACGGCACGACGACCTTCGGGTTGCCCGACCTGCGCGGCCGCATCGGGGTTTGCATGGGCCAGGGCAACGGCCTGTCGAACTACGTCATCGGCCAGCAGGGCGGCACCGAATCGGTGACCATCACCCAGCAGACCACGCCGCAGCACAACCACATGATGGTCGTGTCGAACGCGGTGCCGACCAGCCCGGCGGCGCTCAACGACATGCCGGCGCAGGTTGCCGCCCCGATCAACAATTTCTGGGTGCCCAACGGCAAGCAGACCGGCACGGCGGACCAGCTGAACGCCAACTTCCTGGGGATGACGGGTGGCAGCCTGCCGCACGAAAATCGCATGCCGGCGCTGGCGATCTCCATGATCATCGCCTTGTCCGGCATCTTCCCCAGTCGGAACTGACGCCGAAGGGTCATCAATCACAGCTATTGGCGGGAGCCATACATGACGCAACCTTATGTCGGTCAGATTTTGTTGTACGCGTTCAATTTCGCGCCGCGGGATTACGCCTATTGCAACGGCGCGCAGCAGGCGATCTCGCAGAACCAGGCCCTGTTCGCCATTCTCGGCACCACCTATGGCGGAAACGGCGTGACCACCTTCGCCCTGCCCAACATCCAGGACAGCACGGTGATGAACATCGGCCAGGGTCCGGGCTTGTCAAACTACGTGCTCGGCCAGCAGAGCGGCGTCGCCAGCGTCACGCTGACCCAGAACCAGATCCCGCAGCACAATCACATCGCGACGGCCCAGGCCGCCGCGAAGGCGGACTTCTCGAACACGCCGGCAGCGCAAGGCTGGATGGGTTCGCGCGCCGGCGGCGGCAACCTGTTCTCGACCGCGCCGTCGGGCGGAAACTTCGCGGCGTCGGTCATCTCCACGACCGGCGGGTCGCTACCGCACATGAACGAGCAGCCCTTCCTGGGCATGAACTACTGCATCGCGCTGTACGGGATATTCCCGACGCGCAACTGACGTTGTTCGCCTTAAGCGACGAAGCAGCGCGCGATGGCCTGACGCTCCGCCCGGCGGAGCCCGGCGATCGTGCGTTTTTTCGTGCCCTGTTCGCCACCACAAGGCTCGACGCACCGATCCTGGCGCAATGGCCGGCGGCGGAGCGCGACCGTTTCCTCGATTCCCAGTTCCAGTTCCAGGACCAGCACTACCGCGGAGTCTATGCCGCCGCCGATTTCCTGGTGATTGCCCAACATGGCGCCCCGGCCGGCCGCCTGATCCTGGAGCGCGGCGCCGAGACCTGGCTCATTGTCGATATCGGCTTGCTGCCGCAGCTGCGCGGGCGGGGCTTGGGCGAAACCCTGCTCAAGGCGATCCAGCGCGGCGCGGCGGCCGCGGGCGCCGCCAGCGTCACGCTCAACGTCGAGGTCGGCAATCGTGCGCGCGATCTCTATACGCGGCTCGGCTTCGCCGAGACCGACGATTCCGGCACCCATATCGCCATGGAATGGCGCTCTAGTTGAAGACCGCCTCGTAGACGATGCCGTCGCGCTCGCGCGCCACCGGCACGATGAAAATCTCGATCTTGCCGGCGTTCTTGTTCTCAAAGGGATAGAGCTTCTGCGGCAGCACGACGGGGCTCTGGCACTTGAAATAGAGCGTGAACGGCTCGGAGCGCAGGCCGGCGACGACGCGCGGCGGGCGGCGCCGGGCGTCCACCAGGGTCATATCGATGGAGGATTCCCCCAGCGCGATCGACCAGGTCTCGCGCACGTGCCCGGCGAAGAATTCGTAGGAATAGGCCTGCATTGCGTCCCCAGCCGGCAGCGTCGATTGCCGGCAATTTTTCGCCTTTGGCGCTTGGCTTGTAAATATCCAAGCGATCCAAAACCGCGGACAATAATGGCCCTATGTTCTTCTCGGATTCATTGCCGCCAGGTGAGCTCAAGCCCCGCGACGTTGACGTAGAACTGGGTCGTGCCGCTCAGCGAGCCGCGCAGCGCCGCGCCGGGGATCGTGGGGTTCAGCGCCAGAGTGGCCTGCTGGTTGAACAGCCGCGAGGCGGTGACGTTCAGGTCCATGTGGTCGCCCAGCCGCGCCCGCACCCCGGCCGAGAGCCAGATGCGGTCGCCGTCGGGGATGCGCGGCTCGCGCGTCGCGTCGGGAACCGGGCTCTCGTCGTAGCCGGCGCCGGCGCGGAAGGTCCAGACCGGGCTCATGCGGTATTCCACGCCGACCGATCCGAACAGCGTGTCGTGCCAGCGCGTCGTGGTGACGTCGCTCGGCTGCGCCGGATTGGCCGGCAGCACGGTCAAGGCGCGAAAGCGGCTCCAATGGGTCCAGTCGACCTCGATCATGCCGGTCCAGGCGTCCGAGAAATCCTGCCGCGCGCCGAACTCGATCATGTCGGGCATGGTCAGCGGCGTGGTCTGGCGCGTGTTGGTGAAGATCCCGGTCAGGGTGCGGATCGTGGCGCCGACGCCGGCGCCGTCGAGCGTGAAGGTCAGCGGGCCTTTCAAATCGTGCTGCAGCGACGAGCGGTAGGAGAGGCCGAGCGCCAGGCCGGGCAGCGGCTTGACGATCGCGCCGGCGGTGTAGCCGAAGGTCCAGCTCTTGCCGCTCAGCCGCGCGAAGCTGTCCTGTGCGCCGGGGACGGAACCGGGAATGCCGTTCAGCGCCCCCAGCGTGCCAGTATCGATGGCGCTGGACAGCGAGCCCTGCGCGAACTCGATCTGCAGTCCGGCGCCGAGCGCGACTGCGGAGGTGACTTGGTAGGAGACGGCCGGCGTGACGTTGATCGTCAGCAGTTCGGTGCGCTCGGCGTAGTAGCGGCCGGCCCAGGCGCTGCGGTAGTCGGAGCGCAAGCCCCAAGGCGCGATGATCCCGATGCCGATCGCCAGACGGTCGTTCAGACGGTGGCGCAGGCCGAAGGCCGGAACCGCCGCGCTGCTGATGAAGCCGCTGGGATGGACGCCGCCGCCGGTTGGGGTACCCGCCGAGGTCGCCGCGGCGCTGTAGTCGGCGTGCGAGCCCGATCCGATCGCGACCATGTCGAGCGCGAAATCGGTGTCGCTCACGCCGGCGAGCGCGGCGGGGTTGTAGGCGAGATAGCTGGCGTCGCGGTCGCTCGCGGCGGCGCCGGCATAGGCCGCGGCCATCGCGTCGGCACTGTGTTCCTTGAGGCCGTAGCCGGCCGCCAGGGCCGGCGACGCGCCGCACGCCAACACAAACGCTAACGCAAATTTACGCATCGCTGATTTCCCCCGGCCGCATTCTGCGCGAATTGGCCGTTACGGTTCAACTCATTGAAATTGAATGAAATTGCGCAAAGCTCCGTTAACCCTGGGTGCTATGCAATTCTTTACTCGGCAAGTGGATGATGTGGTGGGCAAATCCACAAAGGTCCGCTGGTACATCGGATGCAGGCGCCTTTTCACACCACGTCGCGGCCGACAGAAGGTGGCTACGATTTCGACCGCTTGCGTCTGCGGTTCCGCGACGACGCGCTCGAAGCGCGCTACATCGCGGAAAGCCTGAACGAATCGCGCTCGCTCATCCGCACCTATCTGCTTGCCGCGGCATTGCTCTACCTGACCTTCGGCATCCTGGACAGCGTGGTCGGCGGCGACATCGTCCACACGCTGTGGTTCATCCGCTATGCCGTGGTCTGCCCGGTGCTGGTGGGCGCGGCGCTGCTGACCTATGTGCCGTCCTTCGAGCGCTATGCCCAGGCGATCGTCTCCGCCGCGATGATCACGCCCGGCCTCGGCGTCGTGACGATGACCGCGATCATGCCGCCGCCGACCAACAGCACCTACTATGCCGGCCTCATCATGGTGGTGATCTATGGCAGCTCGCTGGTGCGGCTGCGCTTCGTCAATTCGGTGGTGATCTCGCTGTTCCTGGTCGCCGCCTACCAGGTGGTTTCGACCCTGGTCAATCCGATCCCGTTCAAGGACTACATCAACAACAACTTCTTCCTGGTGATGGCGACCTGCGTCGGGCTGTTCTCCGGCTACATCCAGGAGATGTACATCCGCCGCTCCTACCGGGCGCAGAAGGTGATCGAGGCCAAGAACGCCGCCGCCAACGTGCTGCTGCTCGAGGCCGACAAGGCCAACCGCGCCAAAAGCGAGTTCCTGGCCAATATGAGCCACGAGCTGCGCACGCCGCTGAACGCCATCATCGGCTTCTCCGACATCCTCAAGAAGCAGCTGTTCGGCGAGATCGGCAATGCCCGCTATGTCGAATACGTCAACGACATCAACGACAGCGGCAACCACCTGCTCGCG
>CAYXMO010000247.1:2664-5029 GCA_964465935.1 uncultured Rhizobium sp. | reverse complement strand
GCGCTCATGATGCTCTCGGCGGTGTTGGAGAAGGCGAGCCGCATCGCCATGTCGTCGCGGTGGCCGAACTCGAACACGATGTTCTGTGCGCTCATCTGGTAGCCGGAATTGCCCGCGCCCAGCCCGAAGAACGCGATGAACAGCCACAGCGGCGAGCTCACGCTCATCAGCAGGATCGTCGAGCCGATCCAGAACAGCAGCGCGATGATGAAGTTGGAGCGGAAGCCGTAATGATCGGCGAGATAACCCCAGCCCAGGCTCATCAGCGTGTCGGCGGCGAGGAAGGCCAGGCTGAACAGGCCGATGGTCTCGCCGGAGAGGCCGATCTTCTTGCCGACATAGATGATGTAGAAGGGCTGCGCCACGCGGCTGGCGATGGCGAAGGTCCGCGCGATCATGAAATAGAGAAAGCCGGGATTGCTGCGCAGCATCGGCACCAGCTCGCGCACGCGGTCGCGCATCGCGGTGCGCGGCCGCACCGTCGGCGGCTCCGGCTCCTTGACCAGGAAGCGGAAGAAGGTGAGGCCCAGGCTGGTCAGGATGAAGGCGAGCGCGAAGGTCGTCGAATAGCCGTTGCCGAAAACGTTGCCGCCGACCAGATATTTGCCCGCGAAATAGCTCAGGGTCGCCGCGACGATGCCGCCCGACAGGTTGCGCCAGCCCTGCAGCCGGCCGCGCCGCTCGATCGGGATCATCTTGGCGAGCAGGAACTGGAACGCGACGCCTTGCGGCCCGCTGAACAATCCCAAAAGGAACAGGAAGATCAGCACGCTCACCAGCAGCGGCGTGCCGCCCAAGAACCAGCCCGCCAGCGCGATGCCCAATATCTGCAACCGCATCATGGTGCCGAGGAACAGCGAGACCGGCAGAATCTTCTTGCGATGCTCGATCTGCGCCGCGCCGGCGATCGGCGAGATCACGCCGCCGAGCTGCTGCAGGCTGGCGCCCAGGCTCACGATGAGGTCGGAGCCCGAGAGCGCATGGAGATAGGCCGGAATGAAGGTCGGGGCGTTGACCAGGCGAAAGCCCGTCATCCCCAGCATGCCGTGGATGTAGTGGCCGGCATAGTTGCGGCGCAGATTCTGCCACACCGTCGCTTCATAGGCGGCTTCGCGTTCGGCGTCGGTGGCAAGACCTGCGTAGATGTCGGTCATTCGGCGGGGGCGTGCTGGATGGTGAAGCCGGTGGCGCGGCGGTAGTAGGCCGCGAACAACGCCGAGGCAACGACGATGATGCCGCCGATGCTGATCGCGTTGGTGACGCCGAGCCGCGCCGCCAGCGCGCCGAGCATCAGCGCCCCCCACGGCATCATGCCCATGAAGCTCTGGGTGTAGTGCGAGATCACGCGGCCGCGGAAATTCTCGCCCGCCACCATCTGGATGATCGTGTTGGTGGTGCCGCCCAGCAGCATCAGGCTGGCCGAGGTCGGCAGCAGCAGCGCCGCGCTCAGCCACAACACATGCGAGTGGGAGAACGCGATCAGGCCGATGCCGAACGCCGCGCCGGCCAGGACGGGCGCGAGGACGAGTTGCTTCTCGGTGATGCGCGAGAGGAAATAGGCGCCGATCAGCGCGCCGCCGCCCGCCGCCGACATCAGCGTGCCCTGGGTCGTGGAGTCGCCATGGATCAGGTCGCGCGCCACCGCCGGCATCATCGTCACGTAAGCGGCGCCGAACAGCGACGACACCGCCACCAGGATCAGCGAAATCCGGATCTGCGGCGAGGCGAAGCTGTAGCGATAGCCTTCCAGGACCTCGACCAGCGCCTTCTGGTTGAGGCGCGGCGGCCGCTCCGCCAGCTTCATCAGGATCAGGCTCAGCAGCACGGCGCCGAACGACACGGCGTTGAGCGCGAAGCACACGCCCTCGCCGACCACAGCGATCAGAAGTCCCGCCAGCGTCGGGCCGACGATGCGCGCGCCGTTGAACATCATCGAGTTGAGCGAGATCGCGTGGCGCAGATCCTCGCGCCCCACCATGTCCAGCGTCATCGATTGCCGCGTCGGGATGTCGAAGGAGTTGATCAGCCCCATGGTCAGCGCCAGGCACACGATCTGCCACACCTGCACCAGGTGCAGCAGGGTCAGCGCCGCCAGGATCGCCGCCTGGATCATCGCCGCGCTCTGGGTGATGAGCAGGAATTTTCGCCGGTCGACGCGGTCTGCGACCATGCCGCCGAACGGGGTGATGAAGAACACCGGCACGGTCGAGCAGAACGACACCACGCCGAGCAGCAGCTTGGAATGCGTCAGGTCGTAGACCAGCCAGGGCTGCGCCGTGTTCTGCATCCACGAGCCCATCAGCGAGACGAGCTGGCCGAAGAAGAACAGCCGGTAATTGCGGTGGCGGAACACCGCCAGCAGGCC
>CAYXMO010000247.1:0-2564 GCA_964465935.1 uncultured Rhizobium sp. | reverse complement strand
GCGCTTGTCAGCGACCCGCCGTCTGTGTTCCCGTCCCGGCAACCGCTATCGCTATGTAAGGAACCGCCCATGTCTTCTACCGACGTACTCTTCAAGCCATTCAAGCTCAAGTCGCTTTCGCTGCCTAACCGCATTGTCATGGCGCCGATGACGCGGTCCAAATCGCCCGAGCAAATCCCGAACGCCCAAGTTGCCGCATACTACCGGGCCCGCGCCGCCGGCGGCACCGGCCTGATCCTGACCGAAGGCACCGCGCCGGAGCACAAGGGCGCCACCAACGACGTCAATGTGCCGCATTTCTACGGCGCGGAGTCGCTCGCCGGCTGGGGCAAGGTGGTCAAAGAGGTGAAAGCGGCCGGCGGGCACATCATGCCGCAGCTCTGGCACCAGGGGATTCTACGCCATGCCGGCAGCGGCCCGCATCCCGAGGCGCCGAGCGTCAGCCCGTCGGGCCTCTCGCGCAAGGACAAGAAGGTCGCCGAGCCGATGAGCGACGAACAGGTCGCCGACGTCATCTCGGGTTTCGCGAAATCGGCGACCTACGCCAAGAGCCTCGGCTTCGACGGAGTCGAGCTGCACGGCGCCCATGGCTATCTCATCGACCAGTATTTCTGGGAACAGACCAACGCCCGCGACGACAAATATGGCGGCAGCCTGGCCGAGCGTTCCAACTTCGCCGCCGACATCGCCCGCGCCGTGCGCGCCGCCTGCGGTCCGGACTTCCCGATCCTGCTGCGCTTCAGCCAATGGAAGCAGCAGGACTTCGCCGCCAAGCTGGCGCACACGCCACACGAGCTCGAAACCTTCCTCAGCCCCATGATCGATGCCGGCGTCGACGTCTTCCACTGCTCGACGCGCCGCTTCTGGGAGCCGGAGTTCGACGGCTCGCCGCTGAACCTCGCCGGCTGGACCAAGAAAATCAGCGGCAAGCCGACCATCTCGGTGGGTTCGGTCAGCCTCAACATGGATTTCGTCACCGGCTTCGCCAAGGCCGGCGCCGAGGTCAGCGGCATCGACGCCCTGATCGAGATGATGGAGCGCGGCGATTTCGACCTCATCGCGGTCGGCCGCGCCCTGATCGCCAATCCCGACTGGGCCAACAAGGTGCGCGCCGGCAAGCTCGCCGAGCTGATCGCCTATAGCCCGGCGTCACTCGCGGAACTGGTGTGAAAGGCCGCTCCGGCAGCCCTCACTTCGCGCCGCCGCAGGGTTTGTTCCAGAACACGGTCAGTTCGCTGACGCGGCCGGACTTGTCGTTCCAGGTCACCAGTACTTCGCGGCCGGTTTGCGCCGCCGCGCGCAAATCGGCGAAAGTCTCCTCATATGTCCGCATCTGGTCGCGTGTCAGCGCGGTGCCTTGATAGGCCTTCAGCGTCGCGTGAACCTGATGCGGATCGAAATCGATGCGCAGACGCTGCTCGCCTTCCAGAAACCAAACGTAGTACGACCGGTCGGCGGTGTAGTAGCTGTGGCCGCCCCGAACAACGCAGCCGCTGGTTTGAGCTGCGGTCGCGGTTGCTTCGCCGGCGCCCAAAAGCAGCGCAGATGTAAAAATACCGATCGCGAATCTCTTCATTGCGTCCCCCACCGATCCCATACCGCGCGCATGATAGCCGAAAATCGCCACCGCGAGAAAACCTGCCGCGCTCATCGGCGGCTCAGCACCATCTTCAGCCCGAACTGCGGCCTGAGCGTCAGCCGCGCCAGCGGCACCACCGGATGTCCCGGCACCAGCGTCAAGCGCCAGTCTTTCAACAGCACGCTCAGTACCGTCAGCGCTTCCTGCATCGCGAAGCCCATGCCGATGCAGATATGCGGCCCGGCGCCGAACGGGATGTAAGCGAAGCGGTGAATCTTTTCGCGCCGTCCCGGCGCGAAGCGTTCGGGATCGAAATAGTCCGGCTCGTCCCACCACAGATGATGGCGCTGGATCAGCCAGGGCGAGATCAGAACCGAGGTGCCGCCGCGAATCTCGTGCGGCCCGACTTTGTCCGGCCCCACCGAGTCGCGGCTGGCGAACGGCGCCGGCGGATAGAGGCGCAGCGATTCCTCCAGCACCATGCGCGTGTAGGTCAGGCGCGCGATGTCGCCATCGGCGTCGCGCACTTCCTTCGCCACCCGCGCCTCGACCTCAGGAAACTGCGACAGCAGATAGAGCGTCCAGGCCAGCGCGTTAGCCGTGGTCTCATGCCCGGCGAAGATGAACGTCATGACGTTGTCATAGACTTCCTGCGGCCCGAACAGCGCCCCGCCTTCGGGATCGCGCGTCGTCAGCAGCAAGGTGAGCAGGTCTTTGGGCGCCGCGGCGGGATCGCGTGCGATCTCGCCGGCACGCCGTTCGATCAGCGCCCCGATCTCCCTGCGGAAGAAACGCATCGCGGCGCCGGCCTTGAGCCGCTTGGGGGTCGGCGCCCAATGCGGCAGCCCCAGCGTCATCAGCAGGTCGACGCGCCCCAGCGTGTCGAGATAGGTCACGAAATGCGCCGCCAGCGCCGCGTAGTCGATCTTGACCTCGCCGGAGAACATCGTCTGCACGATGATGCGATAGGTCAGCCGCATCATCT
>CAYXMO010000246.1:0-5051 GCA_964465935.1 uncultured Rhizobium sp. | reverse complement strand
GCATTCTGTTCACGCGTGATGGTGGCGGACCTGCGAGTCTCACGCAGCCGGCCTGATCAGCAGGCCGCTCTGCAGAAGGCCTCAGGTTCCTGAGACGGGAACGGTTGTTTCGATCTTGGCATTGATTGCCTTCGCTGCGTCGATATCCGCGGTGGCAGAGCTATCGCCAGTTTTCCGCTTCGCGAGCCCTCGGACGTAGAGGGCGGCAGCGAGCTTGGGATTGAGCGCAATCGCGGCGGTCTCGTCGTTGATCGCGTCGGCGTACCGCGCCATGCGGAACTTGACGAGGCCGCGATTAAGCCTTGCCTCGGGATAGTTCGGAGCCAGCGTCACGGCTCGGTCGAAATCGGCAAGCGCGGCATCGAACTGTCCAAGCGCCAGATAGGCATCGCCGCGATTGTTGAGTGCTTCGGGATCGTTCGGCACGAGCTTCATATAGGCGTCGTAGTCGGCGATGGCGAGCGCTGGCTGGTGCAGCTCGACATGCGCCTTGCCGCGCGCGAACCAGCCGAGCGCGAAACCAGGTTGGCGCTCGACCGCCTTGTCGTAAAAGGCGAGCGCCTTATCGGGCTGGCCGTCCAGATCGTAGAGGCTGCCCATGTTGACCCAAGCTAGTCCATAGTCGGGCAGGAGCGTCGTCGCCTGGGTGTAGTCGAAGGCCGCCTTCTGATAGTCGCCTTGGCTTTGGTAGGCGACGCCACGGTTAACGAAGCTGACGGCGAGATCGGCGTCCTTCTGTTTGCCGTTTCGGATCATCCAGGTGCAGGCGGTGATCTGCAGCGCCCCGCTGCCATGGGCGCAGGTCTCGAAATACTGGTCGGTTTGAGCCGCCGCCGGCAGCACGAGCGCTAAGGTGATGGCAAAGGCGAGGAGCTTGGATTTCACGGAGGTCTCCATGGGGCTGAGCCAAGTCTAGCTGTCTCCGGGCGGCGGGCTAATCGCGTTTGCGTGTTCCGGGTCGGTCTCGGCGGCGCTATCCGGCTGCGGTTCCCAACTCTTCCCCAGATGGCGTTCCCAGAAATACCAGCGCAGTTCGCGATGGAGGAGAACGACGCTGGCTGTAATGGTCAGCACGCCACTGAGGAGCAGGGTCAGGTTGCGCCGCAGGCCCAGCCCGAACGAGACATAGAACCGGTCCATCACGAGGAAGGTGTGCGTGGCGTCGGGCCGCGCCGTGGCACTGTAGACCACCTCGAGCGTGAGCCTGTGTCCGAGGTACAGGCCGACGAGACCGATCGCCAAGGCCAAGGCAGCGGCGACCCGCCAGGTCCAGCGGGTCTTAACGATACGATAGTCCAGCAACGACATGACCGCTTATACCCCCGGCGCGATTCCTCCTCTACGTCTCCTTCAGCCGGTTGATGTCGGCGTAGCTGCGCCAGTTGGAGCTCTGGAAGGATTTGCGCCAGCGCGCGAGCGCCGCGCCGCGGCCGGCCGCAAGCTTGGCGTTCTTCCGGCTGAGAAGCGGAAAGCGCTGCCGAACCTCCGACTCGCGGATCTGCGGCGAGACGTGGCCATACGTCCGGCTCACCGTCACGGTGTTCACATGTCCCAGCTGCTCTGCCACGACCATCAAGGGGGTACCGGCCTGGACGAGCTGGCTGGCATAGGTGTGACGCAGACCATGGAAGGAGAACTCCGGGGGCAGGTCGGCAGCACGCACCGCCACTTTGAACCGGGGCCGGAACGACTCGCCCCAGGGTTGCCCGTCCGCCCGCAGGAACAGTCTTTCCTCCGGCCGCTTGCCGGCCGCCAGACGCAGGAAGAAATCCATGCCTTCGTCGGGCAGGAAGACAAAGCGCGGCGTGCGCGTCTTGGACGGCAGCACGTACACGCCGTAGCCGTCGCGCCCGACATCGCTGGCGCGCATCCGCAGCAGTTCGATCGAACGGCAACCGGTGTAGAGTGCTCCGGTGACCAAGGTGCGCAGGTCTTCCGGGCACAGCTCCAGCAGTGACCGGCACTCCGCACGGCTCAAGTGCACCATCTTGGGCCGGTCGACATTGGGAAAGGAGCGCAGCGAGCGCCACAGCCGGTCATTGTCGCTCTTGCCGTCTTCCCAGGCGAGCTGGAGCGTATCGCGCAGAATCGTGATGAGGGCATTGACCGTCTTCTTGCGCTTGCGCAACGCCTCCTCGTCAATGCTCGACAAAGCAAAGCGCCCGGGCGACGGCTTGTTGCCGCGCTTGGGCGCGGTCTCGAGGACTTGTCGGAAATAGCTGCGGAAATGATCGGCGCGCAGTTCGGTGAGCGCAAGCGGGCCCAAGCGCGGCAGGATATGATAGTTGATCAGCGCGATGATGACTTTGAAATGTGTTTCGGCGGAGCGGATCCGTTTCCATTCGACGTAATCGCGCAGCGCGTGACCCAGGGTGTAGACCGGTCCCACCGGCGTGTAGATAAGGTCCTTGTTCATGCCGCCGAGCGGATTGGGATCGCCTGCATGGACGGCGTTGTGAAGGAACCATCGGCCGGCGCGCGCGATCGCTTCGGCAAGTGAGATTTCGTCTTCGGCGGGAGTATCGCCGTCATCGGCCCAGGCCAGCCACGCCTGCTTGTATCGACCGTCCTTGGCTCGATACCGTCCCAGCCAGTGGGTGCGGGCGCAGGCTCTGCGCACGTATCCCAGGGAGCGCCCGTTGGCGAGTGGATACCAGTAGGGCGATTGCCGGGCGGGCAGTGTCGCCCGCGATTTGGGATTGCCGAGATCGACGGATTTGAGAGCGTGGGCGCCAGTCTTCAAGGAGGCCTCCTGTAGGCTGCGCTTTCGCGGGCGCGCTGTTACCCACTACGGCGATTTTTGCTTCGACACGCCGCGCTTCGTTCATCGGAAGATGAATCGGGGCAACAATACTTGAGGGCACGCAAAGGAACTGGGGATTGTTAATGAACACCGATAGTCAACGCACAGTTCGATGCTTCAGACTATTCGTGCGCTGCGGGTTTCGTCTGCCGGACGACTGAGTTGCGTATGGAGAGCTGCGATGAAGAAGTGGGTCGGCGCCGTCTGGGCAACTGTCGCTGTCGTTCTAATATCAACCCATGCCGAAGCGACCACCTGTACATCGCTCACGACGATCTCGAACGGCACCACCGCCGATGCGACGCCGGTCTGGAACAATTTCACCAGCCTGCTGAACTGCGCCAACAACAATCTGGCGCCGCTAGCCAACCCGCTCTTTACCGGCAAACTTGGTATCGAGGTGGCCAGTCCGCAGTATGGCCTCGATGCGTCAATTCAAGGCGCCAACATCGGCGGAACGATCGGCGCGTATAACACACGCGCGAACTCGACCGATAAGGCGGGCTTTCTTTCCGTCCCGGCCTACAACAACGCGAACTATCCGGTCCTGGCGCTTGCCGGCATCAACACCTCCTCGGCGAACGATCTGTATTACGGCGGTTCGAGTGGCTCGTATTCGGCGGCGACGGGGCTGCATTTCTACACCACGGCATCGGTGGGCGCCGTCACTGGAACCGAGCGGCTCACCGTTGTCGGCAGCGGCAATGTCGGCATCGGAACGACGAATCCTGCCACCGTGCTCGATATTCAAGCTGTGAACGGTGCTCCCAACCCGGCCAATGCCACACTCAACACCGGCATCGTGGTTGCTGGAAGCGCGGGGGGGCCGTCGATAAACATCGGAACGTTCAACTCCGGCGGTGTCTTCTACTCTTGGATACAATCGGCTTTTCATAATAGCGGCAGCTCGGTTGAACCGCTCGCGCTGCAGCAGAACGGCGGCAGTGTCGGCGTCGGTACGACATCGCCGCAACGCGCGCTGCAAGTCGTGGGCGATATCCGGGTGGGGACGTCAGGATCCAATGGCTGCATCGAGAACTTCGCTGGTACCGCGCTGACCGGAAGCTGCTCGTCCGACGCCGCGCTCAAGGACCTCAAGGGGATGGTGAGTGGCGTGCTCGAGGCCTTCGGCACGCTCCAGCTCGTGCATTTCAGCTGGAACGCAACCGCTGCGGCGCTATATCACAACTCCCCAGGGGTGGTCAGCGCGGGCTTCCTGGCTCAGTCGGTTGAGCGTGCGTTCCCGGAACTCGTCTCGCGCGATGCGCATGGCTATCGCTTGCTCGACTACACCACGCTGTCCCTTTACGGCTTGGAAGCGATCAAGGAGTTGAAGGTGGAGAACGACCGCCGCGCGGTCGAGGCCGCCGATCTCAAGGCGCGCCTCGCCCAGTCCGACCGGCAGCTGCGAGATCAGGCGGCCGCCATTCTCGAACTGCGAGCCGAGATCGCGGCGCTCCAGCGCGCCGCGCCACGGCGCACGGCGGCGCGGTAGGCGGGAGGCGCCGGTGCTTCGCGGGCTACTCATCGCGTGTTCGCTGATTGCCGGACTGTGCGCGGCGCAGGCGGGCAGCGTCGGCTATACCTACGACACGCTTGGGCGTGTCATCCGGGTCGATTATCCGAACGGCAATTCGACGCTCTACACCTATGACGCGGCGGGCAACCGCACCGCGGTCTCGTCGTCGGTCTTGTCGAGCCAGCCGACCGCCAATCCCGACACGCCGAGCACCAACGAGAACACGGCCGTCACCTACGATCCCAGGGTCAACGACGTCAGCAGCACAGCGATGACGATCATCGCGACGAGCGCGCCGCTGCACGGCGTCGTCGTCATCAACAGCGGAACCTCGCTGACCTACACCCCGGCCGGCGGCTATTTCGGCACCGACACCTTCTTCTACACCGTCGCCAACGGCAGCGGCGGCCAGTCCTATGCGCTGGACACGATCACCGTCGTCCAGACCTTCACCCCGCCGACAGCCGGGCCGTACAGCACGAACACCGACGCCGATACCGCCAAAACCTTCGATCCGCGCAGCGCCGCGACCGGCGACGGCATCACGCTGACCGGCACGCCGGCGGCGTCTCACGGGACAGTCGTCAACAACAGCGGGACTTCGCTAACCTATACCCCCACCGCGCACTATGTCGGCGGCGACAGCTTCACCTACACCGTCACGGACACCCATGCGCAGTCCGCCAGCAACACGGTCGCGATGACGGTCAATGCGCCGACGCCGCCGGC
>CAYXMO010000245.1:0-5061 GCA_964465935.1 uncultured Rhizobium sp. | reverse complement strand
GGCGTCTCGATCAACCGCGCCGGCACGCTGGCGCTGGTCGCCAACCGCGCCGATGCGTCGCTATCGATCTTCGCCGTCGCCGCGGGCCGGCTCACGCCTGCCGGCAAGATCGCCATCGGCGCTGCCGGATCGGGGCCCAGTCACGTCGTCTTCACGCCCGACGGCAGCAGAGCCCTGGTGACGCGCGACGGCGACAACAGGATTTCCGTGCTGACCGTCGACGGGGGCAAGGTCGTGGACACCGGGCGCGACATCTCCGCCGGCGTCCGCCCCTATGGCATCGTCATGCGGCCGCAAGGCGATTTCGCCATCGTCGCCAATATCGGCGCGACGCCGGGCGACGCCGCGACCGTCAGCGTCATCGACCTGCGCAGCGACTTTCCCCGCGTCGTCGACACCGTCAGCGTCGGCCCGACGCCCGAAGGTCTCGCGCTGTCGCATGACGGCAAGCTGCTGGCCATCACGGTGATGGACGGCTCGAACCAGAAGCCCGGCTCGCCCTTCTTCAACCCTTTCGGCCAGCTCAAGCTCTATCGCGTGAACGGCGCGCAGCTGACCGCAGTGACCGAGGCGACGATCGGCACCTGGTGTCAGGGCGCGGCGTGGAACCGCGCCGCCACGGTGCTGCTGGCGCAGTGCATGGCCACCAACCTCATCCAGGTTTTCCGCTTCGACGGCGAGCGCCTCAAGCCCTCCGGCGCGATCCGCGTCACCGGCCCGGCCGGCATCCGCACCGCCGACTAGATCGCCCTGCCCGCCATCACGTCGCGCAGGTCTTCATAGGAGAGTTCGCCCTCGCGCACCCGGCCGTTGAAGATGAAGGCCGGCGTGCCGTCGACCTTCAGCTTGTTCGCCAGCACATGCGCCGCGGCCAGCGTCTGCGCCACCGCCGGGTCCTTCATGTCGGCCTGCAGCTTGGCCACGTCCAGGCCGACCCGCGCCGCCACCGCCAGCATCAGCTCCTCGGTGATCGCGCCCTTTTCGCTCATCATCGCGAAGGTGAAGGGGATGTACTTGTCCGGCTGGCGCCGCGCCGCCACCGCCGCGCTCGCCGCGATTTCCGAATTCTTGCCGAAGATCGGATAGTCGATGAAGGCGAAGCGCGTGTCGCCCCTGTGCGCCTCGTAATACTTCTTCAGGTTCGGGAACACGTTGCGGCAATGCACGCAATTGTAGTCGAAGAACTCCACCAGCGTCGCCTTGGCATCGGCCGGCCCGCTGACATAGGCGAGCTTGGGATCGAAGAAGGTCTTGAGCCCGCCCAAGGCCCGGAACGCCGCCTGCTGCGCCGCTTCCGCGTCGGCGGCCTGGTCGTCCTGCAGCTTGTTGGTCATGTCGACCAGGATGTCGGGATGCGCCAGCAGATAGGCGCGGATCGCCCGCCCGTCGTTTGCCGCGGTGCGCAGCGGCAGCAGGCCCAGCGCCGCACTGGCGAACACGATGACGACCGCGAGCGCCGCCCCGCCCAGTGCCCCGAGCGCGGCGATCTTCCACTGTGCGATCATGCGGGAGCCTTCACTGCTGTTGCTGCTGGCGCGCCGCCGGCACCGCGATGGCGACGATGTCGTTGGCGCGCTGCCAGTCGGGCGAGCCCTGCGTCAGCCCGTGCCGCGCCCTGACCGCGAACTGCGCCGCCGGCATCATCGCGCCGACCGCGTAATAGCGCTCCGCGGTGGCGAGGTCGGCCATCGGCTCGTTGCCCATCTGGCTGTAGGCCTGCGCCGCCTCGTACCAGGCGAAGGGATCGTCGTCCTCCTGCTGCAGCGAGGTGCGCAGATTGGCCAGCGCCGGCTTGGCCAGCGCCGGGTTCTCGGTCGCCAGCTGCGCCGCCGCCAGCGCCACGCGCAATTGCGGCGCGTCCGGCATCAGCTCGACGCAGCGTTGATAGGCGACGACGCCGAGCGCCGGCCTGGCCATGCTCACATAGATCTGCCCCAGCACTTCGTAGAAATAGGGATTGTTCGGCTCGTCCTTGATCAGGCTGTTGATCTCGGCCAGCGCCTTGGGCAGGTCGGGCTTGCGCGAATAGGCCATGGCGCGGGCATAGCGCGCCGGCTTGCTGGTGTCGCTTAAGGGAAAGCGGTTCAGCACCGCCGCCACCGGCGAGATATAGCCGATCAGCTTGGCCTGCAGCATCTCGTATTGATGCTCCACTGCCGGGTCTTCCGGCACGTCCTTGTAGGGCGAGGCATCGACCTCGGTTTCCAGATTGGCGACGCGCTCGCGCCCCATCGGGTGGTCGCTGGCATAGGCGTCGATGCGGTCGGTCGCCATCGCTTCCTCGTTGGCGAGGCGCTCGAAGGTCGCCAGCAACCCGCGCGACGATTGGTGTGTCTTGTCCAGAAGCTTGATCGCGATCTGGTCGGCGGTCGCTTCCTGGACGCGGCTGAAGGCGTTGAACTGCTGCTCGGCGATGCCCTGGCCGCCCATCAGGATCAGCATGCCGGCCTGTCCCGCGCCGGCCGCGATCGCCGCGATGCCGACGATCATCGACAGCAGCATCGGGATCGTCGCCTTCTGGATCGCCGCCGAGCTGCGCGACAGATGCCCCGCCACCATGTGCCCGGTCTCGTGCGCCATCACGCCTTTGAGCTCGCTGGCGTTATGGGCGAACATGATCATGCCGGTCAGGATGAACATGTTCTGGCCCTCGGCGACGAAGGCGTTCACCGAGCCGTCATTGACCAGATAGATTTTCACCGCCTGGGGCTGCAGCCCGCCGGCGATCAAGAGCGGGTCCTCATAGGAGCGCAAGGCGCGCTCGGTCTCGGTATCGCGCAGCAGGATCAGGCCCTGGGCGCTGGCCGGGCCGGTGATCAGGACAAGGCTGCCGACAAAGCCGAAAAGCACGCCAAGGGCGCGCGACTGGCGCCACAGGGCTGCGGCAAGCTGACGGATTCGGAGCAAAGGGTTGCAAAACGCCAAGGCTTGAACTCTCCTAACAGTCCCCGCGCCCCTCGTCCGGTGGGGACCGTAGGTGGGCGCGCATCGGGCGTCAACGGACGGGTCGGCGGCTCGGTTAACCCCAAGGATTACAAGTGTGATATCGCGCTCACGGATACTGGCTTGCGCTTTCAGCCTGCTGCTCCTTTCCGGCTGCACCTTCGACCTTGGCGAGTCCGTCGGGCTCGGCGACAGCGTCAGCGGCAGCGGCGCCGCCGCATTGGCGGTCGGCGACGAGCCCTTCGCGGTCAAGACCGGCGCCGCCATCCTGGCGCAGGGCGGCACCGCCGCCGACGCCGCGACGGCGATGTATTTCGCGCTGGCGGTGACCTATCCGGTGGCGGCGGGCCTCGGCGGCGGCGGTATCTGCATCGTCCACGACGGGCGCGGCACCGAAGAGTTCGATTTCCTCGCCCGCGACTCCAGCGGCGGCGGCGCCTATGCCGTGCCCGGCAATGTCCGCGGCTTCGCGCTGATGCATTCGAGCTATGGCGCGCTCCCCTGGCAGCGCGACGTCGCGCCGGGCGAGAGCTTCGCTTCGGCCGGCTTTCCGATCTCGCGCGCGCTGTCGGATCGGCTGAAGGCCGCGCAGGACGTGATCCGCCTCGACGCCGGCCTCGCTGCCGAATTCCTCGACGAGTCGGGCGTTGCCAAGCCGGCCGGCACCATCGTCTTCAATCACGACCTCGCCCTGACGCTGGCGGCGATCCGCACCGGCGGGCCCAACGGCTTTTATCGCGGGCAAGTCGGCGCCAAAATCCTCGCTTATTCCTCGGGCCAGGGCGGCGCCATCGGCGTTCCCGAATTCGCGCGCTACGAAGCGCTGCGCACCGCGCCGCAGACAATCGAGATCGGCGGCCAATACGTCTACTTCCCGTCGCCGCGCACCGGCGCCGGCGCTTTCGCGGGGGCGCTGTTCGACGTGCTCAACCGGACCCAAGAGGTCAGCGGCGGCGCCGATCTGCAGGCGTCCGTGGTCGTGGCGGTGAAGCAGGCGCTGGCGCGCTTCAACGTCACCAGCCTGCCGCAGGATCTGGGCGCCACCGGCTTCGCCGCCAGCGACGCCAACGGCCAGTCGGTCGCCTGCGCCGTGACGATGAACGGCCCGTTCGGCTCCGGCCACAACGCGGCGGGCACCGGCGTGACCCTGGCGCGGGCGCCGTCGTCGGGGCAGGCCGGCCTTGCCGCCGCCTTCATCACGCCGGTGATCGCGACCGAAGGCAGCGGCGGCGCGGTCTCGCTGGCCGGCGCCGGCGCCGGCGGTCCCAACGGCACCGCTTCGATGGGCTACGCGCTGGCGCATCTGGCGCGCGGCGAGGCGCTGTCGCGGCGCAGCGATCTACGCTCCACGGGCGTTGCGCCTTACGACACGATCAACGCCATCGTCTGCCAGAGCGGCGCCTGCGTCGCGCTCCCCGACCCCGGCCCCAACGGGCTCGGCGCCAGCGTCGAGCCAGCTCCGTAGAAAGAGCGTGCGCCGCTCTTATCCTCCCACGTTGTTACGGGGGAGGTGGCACGCCCGTACTTCACGGGCGTGACGGAGGGGGGAGCCGCTAGGCTGGCTCTTTCCGCGCTCGCCCCCTCCGCCTCGCTGCGCTCGGCACCTCCCCCGTAACAACGGGGGAGGAAAAGGAGCGGCGCTCGCTAAAGCCCATAACTCACATGCCGCGAATTTCCCGCCTTCAGATTGCGATACCGCGCCACCGCCCAGAGCGGGAAGAATTTCGGGTAGCCGTGGTAGCGCAGGTAGAACACGCGCGGGAAGCCGCCGCCGGTGTAGTGTTCCTGCGGCCACAAACCGTCCTGCGTCTGCGTCGCCTCGAGATGGCGGATGCCGCGCGCGACGGCGGGGCTGTCGACTTCGCCGGCGGCCATCAGGCCGAGCAGCGCCCACGCGGTCTGCGAGGCCGTGCTCGGCGACCACTCGTAGCCGTGGTAGTCGAGCTTGTAGCTTTCGCCGTCCTCGCCCCAGCCGCCGTCCTCGTTCTGGATGCCCACGAGCCAGTCGGCCCCGCGGCGCATGCGCGGGTCGGCCGGCGACATGCCCGCGGCGTTGAGCGCCGTGAGCGCCGACCACGTCCCGTAGACGTAGTTCAGGCCCCAGCGGCCGTACCAGCT
>CAYXMO010000244.1:0-5081 GCA_964465935.1 uncultured Rhizobium sp. | reverse complement strand
GCTTGCAGTCGGGCGACAATTCCGACAAGACAGGAACATTCTTGCGCACTAGCGTCGCCGCGGCCCATCGGAACACATCTTCTTGAACGCTTTCATCGACGCGCGAACCGTACCGGCGGGCACCGTGCTGACGCCGGACCTGGCCATCGTCGGCGGCGGGCCGGCCGGCATCACGCTGGCGCTGGCGCTGGCGCATACCAAGCTCAGCGTCGTGCTGCTGGAAAGCGGCGGCATGGATTTCGACGCCGCGACGCAAGCGCTCTACGCCGGCAGCACCTCCGGTGTCGCCTATCTGCCGCTGGACGCCTCGCGCATGCGCTATCTGGGCGGCGGCACCAATCATTGGGGCGGCTGGTCGCGGCCGCTGGACGCGATCGATTTCGAGAAGCGCGACTGGGTGCCGCATTCGGGCTGGCCGTTCGGCCTGGCGACGCTGAAACCCTATTTCAAGCGGGCGCAGGCGCTGATCGAAGCCGGCGACTGGCTCTATGACGGCGCCACCGCGGCGATGACGGCGATGGCGCCGCCGCTGAAGCTGGGCGCCGGCGGCGTCTACACCAGCTGGTTCCAGTTCTCCAAGCAGCGCGACAGCGTGCTGCCGACGCATTTCGGCGAACGCTATGCCGACGACCTCAGGCATATCTCCAACCTGAAGCTCTATCTGCACGCCAACGCGACGGGGCTGAAGCTGAGCGCCAACGCGGCGAGCCTCGATGCGATCGGCGTCGCGACGCTGAACGGCCGCCATTTCACGGTCAAGCCGAAGCGCGCGGTGCTGGCGATGGGCGCGGTGGAGAATGCGCGGCTGATGCTGGCGTCTAACGATCTGGCGACCGGCGGCGTCGGCAACCAGAACGGCGTGGTCGGACAGTATTTCGCCGATCATCCGATCCCGCGCGACACCGCGACGCTGGTGTCGTTCGCCGGCGACCTGCCCGGCTACTATTTCAACTCGGTGCAGGGACCCGGCGCGCTGATCCGCGCTACCTACGCGCCGAGCGATGCCTTCAAGCGCAGCGCCAAGGTGCTGGGCTCGCTCACCACGGTGGAGAACCCGGTCGAGCTGAACGATCTCGACAAGGCGGCGATCGTGACCGCGGCGCTGGCGCTCGGCGCCGATGCCAGCAACGCCAAGGCCTATTCGCTGGGCTGCGGACTGGAGCTGCAGCCCGATCCGCAGCGCTATCTGTCGCTGACCGGCGAGCGCGACGCGCTGGGCATGCCGCGGCTGAAGCTGCACAACCATGTTTCGGATTCCGACTTCGAGCGCTATCGCGCCACGATGAAGGAACTGGGGCGGCAATTGCTCGCCGCCGGCACCGGCATGATCCGGCTGAACTACGACACCCGCAAGGAATGGGAAGGCGCCCTCGACTGGGGCGATCACCATCTGGGCACGACGCGGATGCATGTCGACCCCAAACAAGGCGTGGTCGATGCCAATTGCCAGGTGCACGGCATCGCCAACCTGTTCATTGCCGGCAGCGGCGTGTTTCCGACCTATAGCGCTTCCAATCCGACGCTCAATCTCGTGGCGCTCGCCTTGCGCCTTGCCGAGCATTTGAAGAGGCTGAAATGAGCGAGCGGGGTTTCAGTCGCCGCGCCGTGACCATCGGCGGCGGCATCGCGGTGGCGCTGGGGCTGACGGCGATCGGCGTGACCGTGCCGCATTTGTTTGGCAAGCGCTACAAGCCGAGCCCCTACGACGATCTCTTCGCCAAGCTGGTCGACCGCGAGACTGCGGCGAAGGTCGGCCATGCCGCGGATGTGCCGCGCGACGCCAAGGGGCTCGCAACCGCCCTGCGCCAACGCCTCAACCGCCGCAGCGTCGCCCAAGTCACGCAGGCCGATCTCGCCGAAGGACGGCTCGCCGAAGTGAAGGGCTGGGTGCTGCCGCAGAGCCTGGTCCTGCTTTGCGCGCTGGCCGCAGCAGAAGACCGTTAGCGATCCTCGGGCAGGAACCGCCGCATCGCGGCGGCGTGCTGGGCAGCGATTTCGAGGCGGCGAATCCAGTTATGGGCGCTGCCGTCGCCGCCGTCGGCGGGGCCCCCGAATTCTTCCATGGTGCGATAGAACAGGCCTTCCGCGGCGGCATAACCGAGGGCAAAGCCGGCCTGCTGCGCGAGCAGCGGCCATTCGACATCGTTGGCGATGCCGTCCTCGCGCGCCTCGCGTACGATGTGCGTGGCGGCGGCGCGCGACAGACGGCGCGCCGCGAACATCAGGTCCCAGCCGCGTCCGGTCATCAGTGTGTAGACATGGTTGACCAGCTTTTCGGTGTCCTGCAGGCGCCGGGGCTCGGCGGCGAAGACGGCCGGCGAACGGCCGATCACCAGAACCTCCGCGTCCGGCTGCACCGTCAGCATGGCAGCCAATTCCTGCGGCGCATGCTCGGTCCAGCGCAGGAGGTGATCGAGATCGCAGTAGAGAATGGCGTCCGACGGGGTGTCGAGCGCGAGGCGAACGGCGTCGCGGCGGGCGCGGCCGATGGTGGCTTCGTTCTGCGGATGGACCATGACGGCGGCGCCGAGCGTGTCGCGCAAGGCCGCGCCGACGCCGGGGTCGGTCGAGTCGGTGTGATTCACGGCAACGCCGGCAAAGAGACGACGCAGCAAAGCGCCATGCCGTGCAATGGCGGCGAGGAGGCGGGCCTGCGTGTCGTGACAGGTGGCCGCGAGCGCAATCACCGCCAGCTGGCCGCCTGCGCCACGCCGGCCGGCTCGGCGCGGATCAGACCGCGCAAGGAATTGCCGAGCAGGATTTCGCCGCCGCTCTCCAGGTCGCCGGGAAACAGCACGGCTTCCCGGCAGCGGCCGGTTTGGAGCAGTTCGCGGCGCAGGACCCCGTCGAGCAGGCCGCAGTCCAGCGGCGGCGTCAGCAGCATGTCGCCGCGGCGCAGGAAGATGTTGGAACGGCTGCCTTCGGTGAGCTCGCCGCGCTCGTTGCGGAACAGCGCTTCGTCGCAGCCGCCGGCCTGGGCGAGGCGGGCTTGTTCGCCGTCGTAGAAGTCGCGCCAAGTCGTCTTGTGGCGCAGCAACACGTCGGCGCTGCTGACGCGATGCGGCGACAGAGCATAGGTCCAGCGCGCCGGCGCCGCGCCGAGCGCCGCCGTGGTGCAGGCGAAGGCACCGGCTTCGTCGAGCGTCAGGCGCACGCGTAGGGCTTCGCGCGCGTGCATTACGGCAGCGTCGAGCGCGCGTTGGGCGGCCATGCGATCGAAGGGCAGCGACAGGAACGCCGCGGAGCGCTGCATGCGGTCGAGATGCCGCTCCAGACGGACGAACTCCCCGTCGAAGCGCAACGTCTCGATCAGGCCGATGGGCTTGCGCACGCTTTCGAAGTAGCGGGCTTTGAGCAGGCATTCGGCGTATTCGCCGCGGCTGCTCGAATCCTGCACGACGGCGCCGCCGATGCCGAGCGTGCCTTGCCCACCGGCAATCGCGATGGTGCGGATGGCGACGTTGAAATTGGCCGACCCGTCAGGCGCGAAATGGCCGATGGCGCCGCAATAGAGGCCGCGCGGGCTCTGCTCCAGCTCGCGGATGATCTCCATGGCGCGGATCTTCGGCGCGCCGGTGACCGAGCCGCAGGGAAACAGCGCCCGCACGATGGCTTCCACCCGCGTCGCGGGCTTAAGCTGGGCGGTGACGGTCGAGACCATGGTGTGCAGCGTCGGATAGGTCTCGACCGCGAACAGGTCCTGGACCGCGACACTGCCGATCAGCGCCAGGCGGCCGACATCGTTGCGCACCAGATCGACGATCATCAAGTTCTCGGCGCGATCCTTGGGTGAGGCGGCGAGTGCGGCCTTGGCGCGGGCGTCGGCGAGCGGGTCGGCGCCGCGCGGCGCGGTGCCCTTCATCGGACGGGCGGTGATCTTGCCGGAGGCGGAAATCTCGAAGAACTGCTCCGGCGACAGGCTGAGAATCTGGCGCGCTCCGTCGTCGATGAAAGCGCCATGCGGCGCGCTGGCGCGGTCGCGCAGGCGCAGATAGAGCGCCAGGGGATCGCCGGCGAAGGCGAAGCGCGAACGGAAGCTCAAATTGGCCTGATAGATGTCGCCGGCTTCGATGTAATCGTGGACGCGGGCGAAGCGCGACGCATAGGCGGCTTCGTCCCACTCGTGGCGCAGCGGGCCGGCATAGGCTTGGCCGCGCGCGGCCAGATCGGCGCGGGCGACGGCTTGCGGGGCGTCGAACACACCGAACCACAGCAGCGGCAGCTCGCGCTGGGGCCACAGCCGAGCCTGGAGATGCGGTTCGAGGACGTAGCCGAGCTCGTAGCCGAACCAGCCGGCGACATGCCGCCCCTGGTCCAGCGCCTGTTGGACCGCCGCCAGCGCCGCCGGGACCTCGCTTGGCGCTGAGGCCTGGATCACCGCCGATGGCTGGGAGTACCGCAGCAGGTGCTCGGCGCCCGGAGTCGCGTCGTCGAGGATGACGGTGGTCATGTTATACACAAAATTACCTGTAATTCCTGCCGGTCCTTGATTTGGCCGGTGCGCACCCCACATTCTTACCAGACGTGATGCCCGCAACGGGGTCACAAAACGCATAGCGGCCGCTCCCAGGGAGGACCGCGCTTTCGAAAGCCGCTTGAAGGAGGGCTTTGGCCGTGAACCGCAACGTGTATTTCAACAGCCCGTTTCTCTTAGGCTTCGAGCACCTGGAACGCCTGCTCGAACGCACCGCCAAAAGCGCCGGAGACGGCTACCCGCCCTACAATATCGAGCAGTCGAGCGAAGATCGCCTGCGCATCACCCTTGCCGTCGCCGGCTTCGGCCGCGACGAGCTCGCCGTCACCGTCGAGGGCCGCCAGCTCGTGATTCGCGGCAAGCAGGTTGAGGCCAACGACAAACAGTTCCTGCATCGCGGCATCGCCGCACGACAATTTCAGCGGGCCTTCGTGCTCGCCGAAGGGATCGAAGTCACCGGCGCGGAGTTGGAGAATGGGTTGCTTGTGATCGAGCTGGCCCGTCCCACCGCGGAAAGCACGGTGCGGACAATTCCCATCGGCACGGCGAAGAGCCCCGCCAAACGCAACGGGAAGGGCGAAGGAGATCTGTCATGAGCAACGACGAA
>CAYXMO010000243.1:0-5084 GCA_964465935.1 uncultured Rhizobium sp. | reverse complement strand
AAACCGGTCTTGGCGGCGACGCCGAGCGAGGGCTTGTTGTCGGGCGCGATGATGCAGGCGAAGCGCACCTTGCCAAAGCGCCGCTCGCCCCACTGGATCGCGCCTTTCACGGCCTCGGTGGCGTAGCCCTTGCCCTGGGCGGCGCGGCACAGGGCCCAGCCGACTTCGGGGATGCCGTTCAAGGACGGCGCGATGTCGCGGTGTACGTCGAGGAAGCCGAGCTCGCCCAGCCGCGCGCCGCTACCCTTCTCCTCGACGGTCCAAAAGCCGTAGCCGACCAGCGCCCAATGGCCGAAGGCGCGCATGAACTTGGCCCAGGCGTCTTCTTCCGACAGCGCCGGCCCGTTGATGAAGCGCGTCACCTCGGGATCGCTCCACATCGCCGCGTAGGACGGAAAATCCTCGGGCTTGGGGCCGCGCAGGATCAGGCGCTCGGTTTCGAGGATGGGGACGTCCATGCTCACCAGAACCAGGAGCGTTTGGTCTTCACCGGATGGAAATGGCCGGTCTTCTGATCGAGCAATTCCAGCACGCCGGTGGCGATGTTGAAGCGCATGCCGTCGACCGCGAGGTTGCCAGCCTTCACGCGCTCGGCAATGAAGGGATATTCGAGCAGGCGCTGGACCGAGAGCTTGACCGCTTCGCGCTCGGTCGCCTGGTTCTTGTCGAGGCCGTGGCCGTGCGGCTGGCCATGGGCGCGCTCGACCGCAGGCTTGGCGAGCTCGACCCATTCGCCGACGTAGGGCACGCCATGGGCGGCGGAGGGATCGATGGCGGCGCCGATGCCGCCGCATTGCGCGTGGCCCATCACCACAATGTTGCGGACTTTGAGCGCCAGCACGGCATAGGCGATGGCGGCGCGGGTGCCGTAGACGCCGTTCGAGGCATCGTGCGCCGGCACCAGCGCGGCGATGTTGCGCACCAGGAAGAACTCGCCGGGACGGCCGCCGAAGATGGTGGCGGGATCGGAGCGGGAATCGGAACAGGCGATGATGAGATATTCCGGCTTCTGGCCCTTGGAGGAGGTTTCCTCATAGCGCCGCCGCTCGCGCGGCCAGCGTGCGCTGCGGAACTCCTTGTAGCCTGCCAGAAGACGCTTCATGGGACCCCACTCTTGTTGGGCGGGATTCAAACGGGAATCGGCGCGGCGTCAAGGCGAGGCTTGGCGGCAGATTGCACGTTAGTGCGGCACATCAGTGGCCAAGGATACCCACCCGTTCGGCAAGGCTGAGTATGGCTGCCACCACGCAACCCGCCACAATGCCCGCGGTCAGATCGATCGCCACCGTGAAGCCGAAGGTCATCAGCAGGACAATCGCCGTCCGCCAGGCCGCCAGAAGGCGCGCGAACTCCGCCCGCTCCGTCATGTTCCAGCACACCACAACAAGCACGGCCGCGAGCGCGCAGAGCGGCACATAACTCGCGAGCGGCGCGGCAAGGACCATAAAGGCGAGCAACAGGGCCGCGTGCATGATGCCGGCGAGCGGGCTTCTGGCACCGGCGCGGATGTTCGTCGCTGTACGCGCGATCGTACCGGTGACGCTGATGCCGCCGAACAGCGCGGAGGCGACATTGGCGATACCCTGGGCGACCAGTTCCATGTTCGAACGATGATGCCGCGCGGTCATCCCGTCCGCGACCTTGGCGGATAGAAGGCTCTCTATCGCGCCGAGCACAGTGAACGAGAGCGCGCTCGGCAGCACCTGCAGGACCAGACTCCATGAGAGCGGAGGAAGATGAGGCCACGGCAGACCGTGCGGGATGCCGCCGAATCGGCTGCCGATTGTCGCGACCGGAAGATGCAGCAAGGCAACGGCGAGCGAGGTCAGCACCACCGCGATGAGCTTTCGGGGCCATGTGGGGCGGAAACGGCGCAACGCGAATATGAGACCGACGGTCGCCAGCCCGAGTGTCAGCGCCGCCGGCGTGATCGTGGCGGACACCGCGGCGAGCGCCGTCAGTTTCGGGATCAGCGCGCCCGGCTCGGGACCGGCGAGAGACAGGCCGCCAAGTTCCTTCAACTGGCTCGCGAAGATCGTCAGCGCGATTCCGCTCGTGAAGCCGACGGTGACCGCATGCGGTATGTGACGAATGAGCGAGCCGACGCGCAGCGCACCCAGGACCGCCAGCATCACTCCCGACAGCAAAACCGTGAGCAGCAGGCCGTCGACGCCGAAACGGGCAACCGTCGCCGCGACAAGGGTGATGAATGCCCCCGCGGGCCCACCGATCTGGTAGCGGCTGCCGCCCAATGTGGACACGAGCGCGCCACCGATGATGGCTGCGAACAAGCCGCGTTCCGGTCCGACGCCCGACGCCACGGCAACAGCCATCGATAATGGAAGCGCGACGATGGCGACGGTGAACGCGGCGATCAGGTCGGCGCGAAATGCCCGCGCGCCATAGCCCTCGCCGAGCACCGTTAGGAGCTTGGGGCGATAGAGATGGGTGGTGGAGGATCCGTCAGGCATGGCATCAATACGACTTCGGCAGTCCCAGTACGTTCTCGGCGATAAAGCTGAGGATGAGCTGTTCGCTCACCGGTGCCAGCACCGGGATCATGCTTTCGCGGAACAGGCGCTCGATCTGGTACTCCTTGGCATAGCCCATGCCGCCATGGGTCATCATTGAGGTCTTGCAGGCGTCGAAGGCGGCGCGGGCGCCGAGCAGCTTGCTGGCGTTCGCTTCGGCGCCGCAGGGTTGTTTCGCGTCGTAGAGCGCGGCGGCGCGCAGCGTCAGCCACCAGGCGCTTTCGAGATAGGCCCAGCATTCGGCGAGGGGGTGCTGGATGCCCTGGTTCTGACCGATCAGGCGGCCGAACACCTTGCGCTCGCCCGCGTAGCGCGCGGCGCGCATAAGCGCGTCCTGGCCAAGACCGGTCGCTTCGGCGGCGATCAGGATGCGCTCGGGGTTGAGGCTGTCGAGCAGGTAGCGGAAGCCCTTTCCTTCCTCGCCGATGCGGTCTTCGTCCGGCACGAAGAGGTCGTCGATGAATACGGTGTTGGAATCTACGCCGGCGCGGCCCATTTTCGGGATGCGGCGCACTTCCACCTTGGCGCGGTCCAGCGTGGTGTAGAACAGCGTCATGCCGTCGGTTGGCTTGCGGCCGTCTTCCTTTTTCGCGGTGCGGGTGAGGAGCAGGATCTTGTCGGCCTCCTGCGCCGTGGTCGTCCAGATCTTGCGGCCCTTGACGATGTAGCCGTCGTTGCTGCGGCGCGCGAAAGTTTCGATGCTGGTAGTGTCGAGACCGGCATTGGGCTCGGTGACGCCGAAACAGGCTTTCTGCTCGCCCTTGATCAGCGGCACCAGCATGCGCTGCTTCTGCTCGGCCGTGCCATGCACCACGATGGCGTGCGGGCCGAAGATGTTGAGATGGATCGACGAGGCCGCGGCATAGCCGCCGCCGGCGCGCGCCACCGCGCGCATCATGATCGCCGCTTCGGTGACGCCGAGGCCGGCACCGCCGAGCTCGACCGGCATGGCGATGCCGAGCCAGCCGGCATCGGCCATCGCCTTGTGGAATTCCTGCGGGAAGCGCGGCGTCTGGTCGACCTGCGTCCAATAGTCGTCGCCGAAGCGGGCGGCGATGCGCGAGACGCTCTCCTCGATGGCGCGGTGGTCGGCGGAAAGGGTGATGTCCATGGGGCGGACTGTCGGCGGAACCGGGTGATTGCGCAAGCCAATCAAAGGCTTGGTGCCGTTAACACCGCCCATAATAGGGCTTTGCGCCGCTGTTGCACCCGCTATCTCTCTGACTAAACTCAGAAATAAGGGGAAATGCCGGCTTCTTGAGTCTATAAGTGCGCCGCCTCGAACAAGGGCACGGGAAGCAGCCGGTGGGCAAAAGCGCTGTCTTGGAGATCACGTACATAACATGAGTGTCACGGCTGAAGGGGCGCGTGCGCCCTCGCCCACGCGCCGCCCCGGTATGGCGCGGACGAACGTTTCCGACCCGAACTACTTCCACAAGGTGGTGGACTGTCAGTGGGCGTGTCCGGCGCATACGCCGGTGCCGGAGTACATCCGGCTGATCGCGGCGGGACGCTATTCCGACGCCTACATGATCAACTGGCATTCGAACGTGTTTCCGGGCGTGCTCGGCCGCACCTGCGACCGCCCCTGCGAGCCGGCCTGCCGCCGCGGACGTGTCGAGGAACAGCCGGTGGCGATCTGCAGGCTGAAGCGCGTCGCGGCGGACTCGAAGGACGACGTGTCGGGGCGGATGCCCAAGCCCGCGTCGACGAAGAACGGCAAGCGCGTCGCGCTGATCGGTGCGGGGCCGGCATCGCTGACCGTGGCGCGCGATCTGCTGCCCCTCGGCTATCACGTCACCATCTATGACGGCGACGCCAACGCCGGCGGCATGATGCGGACGCAAATTCCGAAATTCCGGCTGCCCGAGACGGTGCTGGACGAAGAGTGCAACTACATCCTCGCACTCGAGCCCGAGACGCGGTTCGGCGAAAAGATTTCGAGCCTGAAATCGGTGCTCGCTCAGGATTACGACGCCGTGTTCGTCGGCTGCGGTGCGCCGCGCGGGCGCGATCTTGAGATTCCAGGCCGTGAGGAAGCGCGCACCAACATCCATATCGGCATCGACTGGCTGTCGAGCGTTTCGTTCGGCCACACCACCAGCATCGGCAAGCGCGTCATCGTGCTGGGCGGCGGCAACACCGCGATGGACTGCTGCCGCACCTCCCGCCGGCTCGGCGGCGAGAAGGTCGACGTCGTGGTGCGCTCCGGCTTCGACGAGATGAAAGCGTCTCCCTGGGAAAAGGAAGACGCGATGCACGAAGACATCCCGATCCACAACTTCATGGTGCCCAAGGAATTCAAGCATGCCGGCGGCATGCTGACCGGCGTGCTGTTCGAGAAGGTCAAGGCCGAGCGCGACGCCAAGGGCCGCCGCAACCTGGTGCCGACCGGCGAGCCGGACGTGCTGATGGAATGCGACGACGTGCTGGTCGCGGTCGGCCAGGAGAACGCCTTCCCCTGGATCGAGCGCGACCTCGGCCTCGATTTCGACAAATGGGACATGCCGGTGGTCGACGAGGTCACCTATCAGTCGACCAACCCCAAAGTGT
>CAYXMO010000242.1:0-5122 GCA_964465935.1 uncultured Rhizobium sp. | reverse complement strand
CTTTTCGAACTCGCGCGCGCCATCACGGCGGTGGAGATCGGCTATTTCACCCAGATGATCACGATCAATTTCGCGATGATCGTGGCGATCTACTACTTCCTGAACCAGGCGAACCTGACGATGAAGATTTTCGCCTTCGTCGCCTATCTGGTCGGCATGGCGCTGTTCCTGGGCGAGATGCTGTTCGAGACCAATGTGAAGGTCACGGTGCTGGACCTGCTGAAGGTGGCGCCGCATCCAACCGTTCTCACGGCACGCTATCTGGCGATCTACGACAGTTGGCTGGGCAAGGCGACAGCCTTGGTGCTCAACGGCGCGATCTGGATTCTGGTGCTGGGCGTCTTCTATCTGCTGTTCTTCTGGAAGAAATCCCCCGAGCAGCGCGACGTGACGATCAGGAAGACCTGACTGCGCTGAGGCGCCAGATCTCGCGTCCCGCGAAGTGCAGCTGATTGCCCCAGTGCGTGGCGCGGACCAGCGTGCCGGTGACGTTGTCGATGCTCTGCATCGTCCAGCCTGCCTCTGCGAGGAGCCGGCGCAGGCGCGGCAAGTCCCGCGTCAACGCTGCGTCCGCCAGGCGCAGCCGCGTCGCTAGCGCGGCGTCGCGCAGCGGCTGCATGTTGACGAGAATGTCGAGTTCGGCGCCCGGCTTGGCGAGCGCCGCGAGCTTGGCCAGCAGCGCCGGTTCGGGCAGCGCCACGGCCCGCAGCAGCGAACCCCAGGGGTAGTTGACGGTGAGGCGGTCGGCGAGGCCGTTCAGCTCATCCCCCAGCGTTTCCAGGCTGGCCTGCAGGAACAGCACGTTGTCCAACCCGCCGCGCGCCGGCTTGGCGGCGGCGCGGCGCGCGGCATCCGCCATAGCCGCGGCGACGGGGTCGAGGCCGATATGGAAGCCTTGGGTCTCGCTGCGGGCACGGCCGAGGACGAAACGCCCGTCGCCCGTGCCGACATCAAGGGTGAGTTAGGCTCAGCGGCGGATGCGGCTGAGATCGGCGGCGGTGAATTCCCGAACCGCCTTTCCGCTGACGACTTTCATGGCGCAAGGCCCTTTTCACAGACCCGGTCACCATAGACGATGGCGGCGCTTGAGGAAACCGATGAAGCCGATGCTTGCCAGCTGGCAGTTCTGGGCCGTCCTGTCGGCGAGCTTCGCGGCGCTGACCGCGATCTTCGCCAAGATCGGCGTGGAGAACGTCAATTCCGACTTCGCGACCTTCGTGCGCACCATCGTCATCCTGGTGACCCTGGCCTTCATGCTGACGCTGTTGGGCGAATGGCAGGGATTGAGATCGGTCAGCCCCCGCTCCTACCTGTTCCTGCTGCTGTCGGGCCTCGCCACCGGTGCGTCCTGGCTGTGCTATTTTAGGGCGCTGAAGATCGGCGATGCCGCCCGCGTCGCGCCGATCGACAAGCTGAGCGTCGTGCTGGTGGCGATTTTCGGCGTGATCTTCCTGGGCGAGCGGCTGACCGCCGCCAACTGGCTGGGCGTCGCCTTGATCGGCGCCGGCGCCATCCTGGTCGCCTATCGGGTGTGACCGACTTCGACCTCAATCAGCCGCAATCTCGCTTATGATTCGCCTCGTCAGAGGGGGATTGCCATGGCCGATGAGCCGAAAGTCGTAGAGACCGTCGTCATTCCGGCAGCCGATCCGCCGCGGCGCGACGAGCAGCAGACCCTGATCGCCAGCCGGCTGATCGTCGGCGCGGTGCAGGGCATCGTGCTGTACCTGCTCTATCTGTCGACCGAGCCCAAGGCCTGGCCGGCGACCGACCCTTACTGGATGGCGCCGCTTTTGATGGTGAGCGTGTTCGTGCCGCTGCTGTTCACCCAGGCGGTCGGCACGATGCGCCCGCTGACCTTGGGCATCTGGACCGCCGCGGCGACCGTGCTGCTGGCGGGCCTGGCCTGGTACGACATCTGGCGCCAGGCCATGCCGGCCGGATCGGCCGGCGGCGGCGACGCGATGACCTTCGCCCTGGTGGCCTTCACGGTCGTCGGGCTCTTCATCGCCCAGTCGCTGATCGCGGCCGGCGACGCCGAACGCAAATACATCGCGAGCTATGCCGCCTATTTCGATGCCGCCTGGAAGCTGGGGGTGCAGCTGGCGCTCGCCTTCTGCTTCGTCGGCGTGTTCTGGGGCGTGCTGTGGCTGGGCGCGGTGCTGTTCAACCTGATCAATCTGAAATTCCTCGAGACCCTGATCGAGAAATCGTGGTTCGCGATCCCGGCGACGACGCTGGCCATCGCCGCCTCGATCCATGTCACCGACGTGCGCGCCAAGCTGGTGGCCGGCATCCGCACCGTGGTGCTCACCCTGCTCTCCTGGCTCTTGCCGCTGATGACGCTGATCGCGATCGGCTTCACCTTGAGCTTGCCGTTCACCGGCCTCAGCGCGCTCTGGGCGACCAAATCGGCGGCCAGCATCCTGCTGACGGCGTCGGCGGTGCTGGTCATCCTGATCAACGCCGCGTTCCAGGACGGCGCGCCCGAGCACAACCGGCCGGTGGCGCTGCGCTATGCCGAGCTGATCGCCGCCGTGATCCTGGTGCCGTTCGTGGTGATCGCGGCGCATGCGCTGTGGCTGCGCGTGGCGCAGTACGGCTGGACGGTCGAGCGCATCGCGACGGCGGCGACCATCCTCGTCGCGCTCTGCTATGCCTTCGGCTACGCGGCGTCGGCGCTGCTCAGCCTGCGCGGCGGCACCTGGATGCGTCTGGTGTCGTGGGTCAATATCGTCACCGCCTTCGTCGTGCTGGCGGTGCTGCTGGCGATGTTCACGCCCTTGGGCGATCCGTCGCGGCTGGCGGTCGCCGCCCAGGTGGCGCGGCTGAAAAGCGGCAAGGTGAACCCTGCCGCCTTCGACTTCGCCTATCTGAAATCCGAAGGCGGCCGCTATGGCCGCAAGGCGCTGGAGGATCTGACCAAGGGCCAGTTCGGCGGCAGCACCGCCGCGATCCGCAAGATGGCCGCCGCGGCACTAGCGGGAAATCCGATCCCGGTGGGCGCCCCGACCAAGTCGGACATCGTGCACAATGTGCACATCTACCCGGCGACCCGCGCCTTGCCGCGCACGATGATCGACCAGGATTGGAGCAAGACCGCCGGCGTGCCGTCCTGCCTGACCCAGCCGGTCTCGCCCTGCGACGGCTTCTTCGCCGATCTGGACGGCGACGGCAATGAGGAGATCGTGCTGGTGACCGGCAGCGATCCTTATTGGTACGGCACCGTGCTCAAGCTCGGCGACGACAAGCTGTGGAAGGCGGTCGCTGCGATCAATGGCCGCTGCGCCGGCATGCTCGACGCCCTGAAAAAGGGCAAAGGCTCGATCGCGCTGCCGCCGGTGGTGTGGCGCGACTGGGTGGCGCTGGGCGTGCACCTGCACCCCGAGCCGGTCGTCAGCGACATGACACCCTGCCCCGGCACGCTCTAGTGAGCCGGGCCCATTTGCTCCAGGGCCGCGGAATGCGGCCCTGGATTTTGAATTGTCGCGCAATCCAACGGAAAACCGGCTTCCACTTTTCCGGATTGCGCTCTATGAGAACGCCCGCGCGCGGGGCGGTCCCGCACGGTTGCTCCCTGTACGGACGATGCCTGCGACTGTCGCCTTGATCGATTACGGCTCCGGCAATCTGCGCTCGGCGGAAAAAGCCTTGCTGCGCGCCGCCAGGGAGCGCGGCACCGGCCAGGACGTGGTGGTGACCTCGGACGCGGCCGTCGTCGCCCGCGCGGACCGCATCGTGCTTCCCGGCGTCGGGGCCTTCGCCGATTGCATGCGCGGGCTTGGCGGCGTCGCCGGCATGGTCGAGACGCTGAACGACGCCGTGATCGCGCGCGGCGTGCCGTTCCTCGGCATCTGCGTCGGCATGCAGCTGACGGCGGGCGTCGGCCGCGAATTCGGCGATCATGCGGGCCTGGGCTGGATCAGGGGCGACGTGGTGAAGATGGCGCCTGCCGATCCGGCGCTGAAGATCCCGCAGATCGGCTGGAACGAGCTTGCCGTCGCTCACCCGCATCCGGTTTTCGCAGGAGTCGGCAGCGGCGCGCATGCCTATTTCGTGCATTCTTATCACTTCGTGCCGCAGAGCGCGCACGACCTTCTCGCCACCACCGACTATGGCGGCGCGGTCACCGCCGCGGTGGCGCGCGACAATCTGGTCGGGGTGCAATTCCACCCCGAAAAGAGCCAGGCAGTCGGACTGACGCTGCTCGGCAATTTCCTGGAATGGCGGCCATGATCCTGTTTCCCGCCATCGATCTGAAGGATGGCCGCTGCGTGCGGCTGAAACGCGGGCTGATGGATCAGGCGACGGTGTTCAACGACGATCCGGCGGCGCAGGCGCGCGACTTCCAAAGCGCCGGTTTCCAATGGCTGCACTGCGTCGATCTGAACGGCGCCTTCGACGGGCGCTCGGTCAATTCCGAGGCGATCCGGGCGATCCGGGCCGCGATCGATCTGCCGATCCAGCTCGGCGGCGGCATCCGCGACATGGCCGCGGTGGAGAGCTGGCTCGGCGCCGGGATCACCCGCGTCATCCTGGGCACGGCGGCGCTGACCAATCCGGCCTTCGTCCGCGAAGCGGCGCGTGCCTTTCCCGGCAAGATCGTGGTCGGGGCCGACGCGGTCGGCGGCAAGGTCGCGACCGATGGCTGGGCGACGGTCTCGGAACTGACGCCGGCCGAGCTCGGCAAGAAGTTCGAGGACGCCGGCGTCGCCGCGATCCTGTTCACCGATGTGGACGGCGACGGCTTGCTGGGCGGGGTCAACGTCGAAGCTACCGCGGCATTGGCGCGAGCGGTGAAGATCCCGGTGATCGCGTCCGGCGGGGTCGGCAGCATCGCCGATATCGAGAACGTGATCGCTGTTCGCGAGGCCAATATCGAAGGCGTCGTGATCGGCCGCGCGCTCTACGATGGGCGGATCGATCCGGAAAAAGCGCTGCGCCTCGCGAACGGTGTTTAGTATCCTGGCCTGTGGATAGTATTGTACTTAATATTCAAACGGATAAATCCATTATCGGCTTTTGCTCAGACGCCGGTTGATCTCGTCCAGCTGTTCCAGGGTTTTGTAGGAAATCCGCACTTCCCCGCCTTTGGAGCCTTTGTGTATAACTTGAACTTTCA
>CAYXMO010000241.1:0-5158 GCA_964465935.1 uncultured Rhizobium sp. | reverse complement strand
GTGCGCGAGGTCGTGGCCGAGAAGCGCCGCGTCGTGTTCGACTGCGCCTGCAAGGTCGGCGACGTCACCGTGGTCGACGGCGAAGCGATGGTGATGGCGCCGTCGCGTCCGAAGGGCTGATCTTCGCGCGATGCGCATCTTCCGCCACTACCGCGACGTACCGGGCGCCTTCCAGGGCGCGGTCGTCGCCGTGGGCAATTTCGACGGCGTGCATCTGGGGCACCAGGCGCTGATCGGCGCCGCGCGCGACATGGCGCGCGAGCGCGGAGCATCGTTGGGCGTCCTCGCCTTCGAGCCGCATCCGCAGGAGTTCTTCCGCCCTTCGCCGGAATCGTTTCGCCTGACGCCGTTTCGCGCCAAGGCGCGGCTGATCGCCGGTCTGGACGTCGACATTCTCTATGCGCTGGCCTTCGACGCCGAGATGGCGGCGATGCCGGCGCAGGACTTCATCCAGACCGTGCTGGTCGACGCGCTCGGAGTCGGCGCGGTGGTGGTCGGTGCCGATTTCCAGTTCGGCAAGGGCAGGGCGGGCAATGTCACGCTGCTCTCCTATATGGGCGAGATGGAAGGCTTCGGCGTCACCGTGTTCGAGCCCGTCATCGCGCACGGCCACGACAAGGTGTCATCGACCGAGATTCGCGAAGCCCTCAAGGCCGGCAAGCCGGAGATCGCGGCGAAGCTGCTCGGTCATCCCTGGAGCGTCGAAGCGCGCGTCGAGCACGGCGACAAGCGCGGCCGCACCATCGGGTTTCCGACCGCCAACATGAAGCTCGACGATTGTCTCAAGCCGGCCTTCGGCATCTATGCCGTACGCGCCAATGTCATCGAGGACGATCAGGTGGTCGCGACTCACGACGGTGTCGCCAGCTTTGGCATCCGGCCGATGTTCGAGACCCCGACGCCGCTGTTGGAGACCTATCTCTTTGATTTCGACGGCGATCTTTACGGCAAGCATATGGCGGTGGAGCTGATCGCCTATCTGCGCCCGGAAGCGAAGTTCGACTCGATGGATGCGCTCATCGCGCAGATGAACCAGGACGGCGAAGCGGCCCGCGATGTTCTGCGGCGCCACAGGCTGGACCCTTAACCCGACCGCTGTTAGAACCGTCAGGCTGATTTGCGGGCTTGAACCAAATGCTTGATTTCGCGGGATTTTCGCGAATTCGTCACCCGGCTCCGTGCCGGGGGTGAGCCCTGACGCGCGGAAGGCCGGGTCCGACGACGTGAACCCCATCCACCCCGCGAAAGCCTGAGAAGAAATGTCCAAGACCGAAACCACCACCGAAGGGCGCGACTACCGCGCCACGCTGTTCCTTCCCGAAACCTCCTTCCCGATGAAGGCGGGCCTGCCCGAAGCCGAGCCCAAATGGCTCAAGCGCTGGGAGGCGATGGACCTCTATGGCCGTATCCGCAAGGCCGCGAAGGGCCGTCCGCTCTTCGTACTCCACGACGGCCCGCCTTACGCCAACGGCGAAATCCATTCCGGCACCGGCCTCAACAAGGTGCTGAAGGACATCGTGGTGCGCAGCCGCGGCTTCCTGGGCTACGACGCACCCTACATCCCGGGCTGGGACTGCCACGGCCTGCCGATCGAATGGAAGATCGAGGAGAAGTACCGCAAGGACGGCAAGTCGAAGGACGACGTGCCGATCGACCAGCTGCGCAAGGATTGCCGCGACTTCGCCAATCACTGGATCGACGTCCAGCGCACGCAGTTCAAGCGCCTGGGCTGCATCGGCCAGTGGGACAAGCCCTACACCACGATGGACTACCGCGCCGAGGCGACCATCGCGCGCGAACTGCACAAATTCGTCGACAACAAGCTGCTCTATCGCGGCTTTAGACCCGTGATGTGGTCGCCGGTCGAAAAGACCGCGCTCGCCGAAGCCGAGGTCGAGTATCATGACAAGACTTCGCCGACGATTTATGTGAAGTTTCGCGTGATCCAACTCACGGGCGACGGCGATCAAATTGAAAGCGATTTGCTTGGCGCGAATGTCGTTATCTGGACAACTACGCCTTGGACAATCCCCGCCAATAGAGCAATCGCTTACTCACCTAATATCTCGTATGGATTGTACGAGGTAGCCTCGACGAGCGACGGAAGTTTAGGTGTTGTTGGCGAAAAGTTGATCCTAAGTGACTCGCTCGCAATGCAGGTCGAGAAGGATGCGAAGCTAACCTTAAATCGCGTTAGACCCGTCAAATCAGATTTCTACGGGTTTTTCTGTGATCATCCTTTGCGCGGGGAAGAATACAAATTTCGCGTGCCGATGCTTCCTGGTGATCATGTAACCGACGACACCGGTACTGGCTTTGTTCATACGGCTCCAGGGCACGGTGAGGATGACTATGAACTCTACCGTCGATGGAAAGACGATTCTGACTTCTTCCGTGACGCACCAGATCCATTCAACGTGGTAGCCGAAGATGGTTCTTTTACAGCGGCGGCTAAACTCCCATCGCTAATAGGTAAGTTCATACTTTCCCGTGACGGGAAGAAAGATGGGGATGCGAATAAGGTCGTGATCGAGGAGCTTAAGAAGGCCAATAGCCTTCTCGCCCAGGGCACGCTGCGCCATTCCTATCCCCATTCCTGGCGCTCCAAGGCGCCGGTGATCTTCCGCGCCACGCCGCAATGGTTCGCGGCGATGGACAAGGAGATCCCCGGGGGCGGCACGCTGCGTGAGCGCGCCATGCAGGGCATCGCCGACACCACATGGTATCCGCCGTCGGGCGAGAACCGCATCGCCGGCATGGTCAAGGACCGTCCCGACTGGGTGTTGTCGCGCCAGCGCGCCTGGGGCGTGCCGTTGGCGATCTTCGTCGACAAGAAGACCGACGCGATCCTGAGCGATCCGGACGTCAACAAGCGCATCGGCGATGCCTTCGAAACCGAAGGCGCCGACGCCTGGTTCAACTCGCCGCCGTCGCGCTTCCTCGGCAACGGCCGCGATCCCAACGACTACGAGCAGGTCAAGGATATCCTAGACGTCTGGTTCGACTCCGGCTCGACCCACGTCTTCACGGTCGAGCAGCCGCTGGAGAAGGAGTGGCCGCAAAAGGACCACGCCGATCTCTATCTCGAAGGCTCCGACCAGCATCGCGGCTGGTTCCAGTCCTCGCTGCTCGAAAGCTGCGCCACGCGCGGCCGCGCGCCCTATGACGAAGTGCTGACCGCCGGCTTCGTGCTCGACCGCGAAGGCGACAAGATGTCGAAGTCGTCGGGCAACGGCATCCTGCCGCAGGACATCGCCAACAAGAACGGCGCCGACATCTTCCGGCTCTGGGTCGCGTCGTCGGATTTCACCCAAGACATCCGCATGGCCAACGACATCATCCAGTCGAACGCCGATGGCTATCGCCGGCTGCGCAACGCGGTGCGCTTCATGCTCGCCAATCTCGACGGCTTCGACGACGCCGAGCGTCTGCCGCCCGAACAGATGCCGGAGCTGGAGCGCTTCGTTCTCGCCAAGCTCGCCGAGATCGACGAGGTGGTGCGCGACAGCTACCGCGTCTACGACTTCAACCGCGCCTACAACACCGTGTTCAGCTTCTGCACCAACGAGCTGTCGGCGTTCTATTTCGACATCCGCAAGGACGCGCTCTATTGCGACGCGCGCACGGCCACGCGCCGCCGCGCCGCGCGCACCACGATCGACGCCTGTTTCCGCCGCGTCGTCACCTGGCTGGCGCCGATCCTCTGTTTCACGATGGAAGAAGCCTGGCTGCTGCGCTTCCCCGGCGATGACGAGAGCGTGCATCTGCAGACCTTCCCGCAAACGCCCGCGAGCTGGAAGAACGACGCGCTGATCGCCAAATGGGACCGCATCCGGGCGCTGCGCCGCGTCGTCACCGGCGCCCTCGAGATCAAGCGCCGCGACAAGGTGATCGGCGCCAGCCTCGAAGCCCGGCCTGTGCTCTACCTTGCCGACGCCAAGGATGCGGCGCTGTTCGACGGTCTCGATCTCGGCGAGATCGCGATCACCTCGAATGCGCGGGTCTCGACGCATGAGCCGCCCGGCGATGCTTTCCGCCTCGCCGACCTGCCGGGCGTCGCGGCCGAATTCCACCATGCCGAGGGCGACAAATGTGCCCGCTGCTGGATGATTCTGCCCGAAGTCGGCAGCAACCCGGCGCATAGCGATTTGTGCAATCGCTGCAGCGAGGCGGTCGATGCGGGCGCCTGACATGTCGCCCCGCGACTGGGGCCTGGCCGCCGCCGCCGGCGCCTTGCTGCTCGACCAGGGCAGCAAGCTGCTCATGCTTTACGGCTTCGGGTTCAAGGACATGGTCCCGGGCGAGGCCGTGTCCGTATTGCCGTTCTTTAATCTTGTCATGGTCTGGAACCCCGGCGTGTCGTATGGCCTGTTCCCGGCGCACAGCCGCCTGGGTTCGACCTTGCTGGTTTTGGCGGCTTTTGTGGCGGTCGCCGCGCTCGGCTGGTGGCTGTGGAACGCCCCTCGCCGGTCCCTGGCAGTGGGCCTGGGCCTCGTGATCGGGGGCGCCATCGGCAACAATCTGATCGACCGGCTGATCTACGGAAAGGTTGCCGACTTTTTCCACTTTCACGGACTGGGCTACGACTGGTATGTCTTCAACGTGGCCGACGCGGCCATCACGTTCGGTGTCATCGCGCTGCTCTTCGATGCGCTGATGCGGCCCGAGACGGCCCCTGGCCAAGAGACGAGCTAAACGGTTTGGAGTACGCCATGCTTTCGCGCCCCCTTCTTCGCATCGTGCTTCTTGCCGGCCTGGCCGCCAGCGTCGCCGGCTGCGCCCAGTTGCGCAACGCCGCAGGCGACGACAAGGAGTCGCCGGACGAGTTCGCCGTCGTCACCAAGGCGCCGCTGGTGATCCCGCCCGACTTCAACCTGAAGCCGCCGGCGCCGGGCACCGCACCGACCAACCAGATCGAGCCGACCCAGGCGGCGCAAAACGCGCTGTTCAACGCCGATCCGGCGACCGTCGCCGCCTCGCTGCCGCCGACCATGAGCGCGGGCGAGCGCTATATGCTGGGCGCCGCCGGGGTGCAGAACGCCGATCCCACCATCCGCCAGCAGATCGCGTCCGACACCAGCGGCATGCGCGGCTCCGACGACAGCTTCACCGACAGCATTCTGTTCGGCTCGTCCGACGCCGGCGCCGGCGCGGAGCC
>CAYXMO010000240.1:0-5226 GCA_964465935.1 uncultured Rhizobium sp. | reverse complement strand
CGCGGGCTTCGCGCGTCTCCTCGCCGGTCGAGAGCAGTTCGGTGCCGAGATTGCTGGTCAGGATGATCACCGTGTTCTTGAAATCGACGGTGCGGCCCTGGCCATCGGTCAGGCGGCCGTCGTCGAGCACCTGCAGCAGCACGTTGAACACGTCGCTGTGCGCTTTCTCGACCTCGTCGAACAGGATGACCTGATAGGGCCGGCGGCGGACGGCTTCGGTCAACACGCCGCCTTCCTCGTAACCGACATAGCCCGGCGGGGCGCCGATCAGGCGCGCGACGGCGTGCTTCTCCATGAACTCGCTCATGTCGATGCGCACCATGGCGGTGTCGTCGTCGAACAGGAAAGAGGCGAGCGCCTTGGTCAGCTCGGTCTTGCCGACGCCAGTAGGGCCCAAAAACAGGAACGAGCCGATCGGGCGGTTGGGGTCCTGCAGCCCCGCGCGGGCGCGGCGCACCGCGTTGGCGATGGCGCGCACCGCCTCGTGCTGGCCGACGACGCGCTGCTCCAGCGCGTTCTCCATTTTGAGGAGCTTGTCCTTCTCGCCTTCCAGCATCTTGTCGACCGGGATGCCAGTCCAGCGCGAGACCACGGCGGCGATCTGCTCCGGCGTCACCGATTCCTTGGCGAGCGAGTTGACGTCCTTGTCCTCGATGGCCTTGAGCTTGCGCTCGAGATCGGGGATGACGCCGTAGCTGAGCTCGCCGGCGCGCGCGAAGTCGCCCTTGCGCTGCGCGACGTCGACATCGGCGCGGGCGCGGTCGAGCTGCTCCTTGATGCCCTGGACGTCGGAGACGGATTTCTTCTCCGCCTGCCATTTGGCCGAAAGCACATTGGCTTTGTCTTCGAGCTCGGCGAGGTCGTGTTCGAGGGTCTTCAGGCGGTCGCGCGAGGCGGCGTCGGTTTCCTTTTTCAGCGCCGCCTGCTCGATCTTGAGCTGGACGATGCGGCGGTCGAGCTCGTCGAGCTCTTCCGGCTTGCTGTCGACCTGCATGCGCAGGCGCGACGAGGCTTCGTCCATCAGGTCGATGGCCTTGTCGGGCAGGAAACGGTCGGTGATGTAGCGGTTGGAGAGCTGCGCCGCCGCGACGATGGCGGAATCGGTGATGCGGACGCCGTGATGGGCTTCGTACTTCTCTTTCAGGCCGCGCAGGATCGAGATCGTGTCCTCGACCGTCGGCTCGGTGACGAAGACGGGCTGGAAGCGGCGGGCGAGCGCGGCGTCCTTCTCGACGTGCTTCCTGTATTCGTCGAGCGTGGTGGCGCCGACGCAATGCAGCTCGCCGCGGGCGAGCGCGGGCTTGAGCAGGTTCGAGGCGTCCATCGCACCGTCGGCCTTGCCGGCGCCGACCAGGGTGTGCATCTCGTCGATAAAGAGGATGATGGCGCCATTGGCGCCGGTGACTTCGTTGAGCACGGCTTTCAGCCGCTCCTCGAACTCGCCGCGGAACTTGGCGCCGGCGATCAGAGAGCCCATGTCGAGCGCCATCAGCTTCTTGTTGCGCAAGCTTTCGGGTACGTCGCCGTTGACGATGCGCAGAGCGAGGCCTTCGGCGATCGCCGTCTTGCCGACGCCGGGTTCGCCGATCAGGACGGGATTGTTCTTGGTGCGGCGCGCGAGAACTTGAATCGTGCGGCGGATCTCCTCGTCGCGGCCGATGACGGGATCGAGCTTGCCGGTGCGCGCGAACTCGGTGAGGTCGCGGGCGTATTTCTTCAGCGCGTCGTATTGGTTCTCGGCGGTGGCGCTGTCGGCGCTGCGGCCCTGGCGCAGATCGGCGATCGCCTTGTTGAGATTCTGGGCGGTGACGCCGGCGTCCTTGAGGATGCGGGCCGCCTGGGTGCCGGGCGCGAGCACGAGCGCGAGCAGTAGATACTCGGCGGTGACGAAGCTGTCGCCGGCCTTCTTGGCGATGACTTCCGCGTTGTCGAAGAGCTTGGCGGCGTCCTGGTTGAGGTAGACCTGGGCCGACTGGCCCTGGACCTTGGGCAGCTTGGCGAGGGCGCCCTCGACGCCGTCGCGCACTTGTTCCGGCTTGCCGCCGGCAGCGGCGATCAAGCGCGTGGCGAGGCCCGCCTCGTCGTCGATCAGGACCTTCAACAGGTGTTCGGGGGTGAAGAACTGGTGGTTTTCGCGCTGGGCCAGACCTTGCGCGGATTGCATGAAGCCGCGTGCCCGCTCGGTGAATTTCTCGACGTCCATTGTGCCTCTCACAGCCCTGGCCCGGACCCCCGTTTTGGGCCGTCCGAACGAGTCTCACGGGTTTAGTATACGGCCCCCGAGGGGCGCCGTTCCCGTCAGGCTTATCTGGGTTCCCGGTCTGTACTCTTCAAGGGGTGAGCCCGAGGCTTTCCAGGAAGGCGGCCAGGGCGCCGGTTTCGCCGGGCGGAACGGCGGCGGCGATGTAGCCGTCCGGACGGACGAGGACCCAGGCGGTTGCGCCATAGGCATCGCGGATGTGGCCGCAGCAATCGACGATGTCGCCGCCGGTGGCGTGGATGCGCAGGCCCGGGCGCGGGCGGATCGCGTTGCGGCCGGTGCCGATGCCGAGCAAGGTCCAGTGCGTGCCCTTGAACAGGTCGAACAGGCGGGTGCGCTGGCCGCCGGCGCCGCTGCAGGGCGCATCGGGGGCACGGTCGCCGGGCTGGAGCGGCGATTTGGCATCGGCTTTGAGCGCCAGCGGCGTCTCGGGATAGCCGAGGTCGAGCTGCTGGGTTTCGCGCCCGCGCCGCATCTCGCCGCGCTTTTGCAGAGCATCGAGCAGGCGGGTCGAGAGGCCGAGCACTTCGGCGGCGACGGGGCGGCGCTCGGCTTCGTAGCTCGCCAGGATCGCCGGCGGCGCGCCGCTGAGCGCCGCGGCCAGCTTCCAGCCGAGATTGTAGGCGTCCTGCACGCTGGTGTTGAGGCCCTGCCCGCCGGTCGGCGGATGGATGTGCGCCGCGTCGCCGGCGAGATAGACGCGGCCGACGCTGTAGCGATCCGCGAGGCGGGCGTTCATGTTGTAGGCCGAGGCCCAGGCCACGGAACGGACGCGAATGTCGGCGCGGCCGGTGCGCTCGGCGATCATCGCGCCGAGACCCTTGGCGGAGAGATCGACCTCGCCTTCGAGGGCGACCGGTGCCTGGAGCTGGAAGAGCTTGGTGCCGCGCAGCGGACACAGCGACATCTGGTTGCGCTCGCCGTCGTTCCAGCGGTGCCAGGCGTCGTCGCTCAGGCCTTCGAGCACAAGATCGGCGACGACGGCGCGGATGCCCAGCGTCTTGCCGGGGAAGTCGATGCCGAGGGCGTGGCGGACGAAGCTGCGCCCGCCATCGGCGCCGACGAGATAGCGCGCGCAGATCGTCTGGTCGCCGCTGATCTGCGCCGTCACGCCTTGCGCGTCCTGCTTGAAGCCCGTCAGTTCGCAGCCGAAGCGCGGGGCGTGGCCGAGTTCGAGAAGGCGCTCGCGCAGGATGGCTTCGGTGAGGAATTGCGGCAGCATGAGCGGGATGCGGTAGGGTTCGCCGGGCGCGGGGGCCAAGGCCTCGAACATCGGTTCGTCGGTGAAGCCGCCATCCTTGTGAGCGCGCTGCGGCGGATAGGGGCCGCCGGCCGCGATCATGCGGTCGAGCACGCCCATATCCTCGAACACTTCCTGGCTGCGCGGCTGGATGCCCTTGCCACGCGAGCCGGCGAACGGCGCAGGCGCCTTGTCGATCAGGAGGAACGAGACGTTTCGGCGGGCCAGCTCGATGGCAAGGGTGAGGCCGGCGGCACCGGCGCCGCAGATCAGAACGTCGGCCGAAGCCTGCGCCATCGCGGCCTCCCTATATGTGCATTTTACACATAATAGTCCGGCTGGACCGCGTCAAGAGCTATGTGTATAATACACATATGGACCCTCTGCTCCGCCAGCTGCACGAAGCCCTGCTCGATCTCGTCGGCATCCTGAACGAGCCGCAGCGCGACGCGGCGATGATCGCGGAGGCCGGGATCGCGCTCGACCGCGCGCTGTTCCCGCTCCTGGTGCGGATCGAGCGGCGCGGGCCGCTCGGCGTGGTCGAACTCGCCGACATTTCGGGGCGCGACCACACCACCGTCAGCCGCCAAGTCGCCAAGCTCGAAGAGCTGGGATTGGTGACGCGTCAGACCGCCAAGCACGACAAGCGGGCGCGGGCGCTCGCCGTCACCAGGAAGGGGCTGGCGATGACCAAGGCGCTCGATGCGGCGCGCGAACGCCGCGCCGCGCCGGTGCTGCGGGACTGGAGCCTGAAGGACAAGCAGACGCTGGCCCGCCTGCTGACCCGGCTGGCACACGACGCCAAGGCGAACGCTTAGGGCTCCGGCGCCGCCGGGATGTCTTTCAGGCGCAGCAGCGGCGAAAACAGGCCGAGCAGCGGCATCGCGACAATGCCGGCGACGCCGATGAGCAGCGCCGGCCGCGGCCCGGCCAGGCTGCCGAGCACGCCGCCCGCCAGCGCGCCGATCACGGCGCTGGTTCCGGCGGTCACCGACATCACGGCGGCGGCGCGGCCGAGCATGGCGCGCGGGATGATGCTCTGGCGCAGGCTGCCGGCCGGGATGATGGCGGCGACGGCGAAGGAGTCGCCCCAAAGCTGCGCCGTCATCAGCATCGCGACCTTCAGCCAGAGCGGCCCGAACGCCAGCGGGACGCAGAAGGCCGAGAACGCCGAGATCAGGTAGCCGAACAAGATCGTCTTGCCGACGCCCAAGAGGCGCACCATCGGCGCCGACATCGCGGTGCCGAGCAGCGAACCGATGCCGCCGACCGCCACCGTGAGCCCCATCAGCGCCGGGGTGAGGCCCAGCGTCTTGATCGCGAAGATCACATAGAGCGCGCTGAAGGTGCCGCTGAACAATGGCGCGAAGCTCGCCATCACGAAAAGCGGCCGCAGCAGCGGATTGCGGGCGAAGATCGAGAAGCCGAGCTTGAGGTCGCTCAGCAGCGTCGGCCGCTCCTTCGTCGCGTCGTGGCTGTCTTCGCGCTCGCGGATGGTCCCTAGGAAGATCGCGGAGACCAGATAGGTGGCGGCGTTGATCGCTATCGCGAAGGGCGCGGTCAGCGTCTGGATCAGCACGCCGGCCAGGGCCGGTCCGCCGATCTCGGCGATGCCTTCGGTTGCCGAGAGCTTGGTGTTGCCCTCGATCAGATGCTCGCGGGGGATCAGATGCGGCAGATAGGCGTGGTCGGCGATGTCGAACAGGACGCTCAGCGTGCCCATGCA
>CAYXMO010000239.1:0-5248 GCA_964465935.1 uncultured Rhizobium sp. | reverse complement strand
GGGCACTCCGGGATCAGCCGTTCCATCCAGAATTTCGCGCAGGTGAGCTTGGCCTTGTAGAACTCGGCGTTGCCTTGTTTGGCCGCGAGCTTGGCCTGCGCGATCTTCGCCATCCGGCCCCACATCCAGCCCGTCACCACGATGCCCATCAGGCGCAGATAATCCGTCGCGCCGGCGCCGGCGTTGTTGGGGTTGGCCAATCCGTTCTGCGCCAGCCACATGGTCGCGCCTTGCAGTGCGTCTAGGCCGCGCTTGACCGGCTTGGTGTAGGGTGCCATTGCCGCGTCGCTCTGGTTGGCGGCGAGCCAGTCATTGATCTGGCCGAACAGCGCGAAGGGCGCGGCGCCGCCCTTGCGGCCGAGCTTGCGGCCCACCAGATCCATCGCCTGCACGCCATTGGCGCCTTCATAGGTCTGGTTGATGCGGCCGTCGCGCACGAACTGCTCGACGCCATTGTCGCGGATATAGCCGTGGCCGCCATAGACCTGCATCGCGGCGTTGGCGGCGTCGAAGCCCATGTCGGTGAAGAATGCCTTTATCACCGGCGTCATCAGGTCGGCGAGGAGGCCGGCGGCCTCGGCGTCGGGGCGGGCCGAGCGCGACACCGCCATGTTGATCGTCGTCCACATGGCGAGCGCGCGGGCGCCTTCGACGAAAGCCTTGGACTGCAGCAACATGCGCTTGACGTCGGGATGCACGATCTCGAGATCGGCAGACTTGTCGGGCTCCTTAGGCCCCGTCAACGCGTGGCCGACGCGGCGCTCATGCGCGTATTGATAGCCGTTCTGGTAGGCGACCTCGCCGATGGCGATGCCCTGGACGCCGACGCCGAGGCGCGCCGCGTTCATCATGCCGAACATCCCGGCCATGCCGGCGCTGCCCGAGCGCTTCTCGCCCGGCTTGACCGGTGCCGGCTTGGGGCCGAGCCGCCAGCCGACCGCCTCGTCGAAATTGAGCACGCAGGTCGCCTGCGCCTTGATGCCCATCTTCTTCTCGATCCCGCCAGTGGAGACGCCGTTGCGCGCCCCCATCTTGCCGTCTTCCGAGACGAGGAATTTGGGCACCATGAAGAAGTTCACGGTTGAGAGGTCGTCGGCGATGTGGCCGTCCGCGTCCGGGATCTTGGCGATCACCATGTGGATGATGTTGTCGGTCAGGTCGTGGTCGCCGCCGGAGATGAAGATCTTGGTACCCGAGAGCTTGTAGGTGCCGTCGGGCTGCTCGACCGCCCTGGTCTTCATCAGGCGCAGGTCGGTGCCGCAATGCGGCTCGGTCAGGCACATCGTGCCGCACCATTCGCCGCTGATCATGCGCTTGGCGACATGCTCCTTCATCCAGGGCGCGCCGGTGCCGAGCAGGGCGCCATAGGCGGCGCCGGTCAGGCCCGGGTACATCGCGAAGGACTGGTTGGCGCTCATCGCCATCTCGGCCACCGCCATGGTGATGGTGATCGGCATGCCCGAGCCGCCATAGTCGGTGGGCGCCGCCAGGCCACCCCAGCCGGCTTCCGAGTAGGCCTTGTAGGCTTCCTTGAAGCCCTTGGGCGTGCGCACGACGCCGTTCTCGAAATGGGCGCCTTCCTCGTCGCCGGACTGGTTGATCGGCTGCAGCACTTCCTCGCAGAACTTCGCCGCGTTGGTCAGGATGTCCTCGACCAGATCGGGCGAAAGATCGGCATAGCCTGGCAGGTCGCGCTGCTGGTCGATTTCGAGGAGCTCGTTGAGGACGAAGCGGTAGTCGTCGAGCGGGGCGCGGTAGATCGGCATGGGGTAAGCCTCGTTGCTGCTGATTCAGACGGATGCGGACAGTAGCAGAAATCGCCGCGCCGGTCCGCCGTGACTGCCGTCACGCCGCGGACCGTGGGAACGGTGCTAGTCTTCAGGCTGGCAATAGCGGAGAGCGCCGGTCATGGTCCAGAAGATACTTTTCGCCACCAACCGTCAGCAGACCGGCGTCCAGGGCGGGATTCCGCAGCTGAACGACGTGCCGCTCAAGCCGGAAGAGCCGTTCCTCTGCGCCGCCGCCACCGTGGACGGGATCGATCCGATGGACCAGGACAGCGGCAAGATCACGGCGGTGTCGCCGCTGAGCAAGGGCGCCTTCGCGGAAGCCGACCTCGCCGCGTTCCTGGCGTCGGCGAACGACGTCGTCGTTTTCATCCACGGCGCGATGAACGGCTTTCCCGAGTCGATCGCCCGTGCCGCCTACAACCAGGCCTGGCTGGCGCAGACCGCGGTGAAAGGCGTCAAGCACAGCTACGACATGATCACCTTCTCCTGGCCCGGGCGCAGCGACTATCAGCTGGCCGGCCCCTTCGCCTTGTGGAACGGCGTCGCCAGCTACAAGCACGACCGCAGTTCGGCCGGGCACAGCGACGTGCATGTCGCCGGCTTCATCAAGCTGCTCTACGATTTGAAGGCGCGGATCGGCACGCGGAAGATGCATCTGCTGGTCCACAGCATGGGCGTCTACGCGCTGGGCGGCGGGGTGGAGCACTGGTTCGCCGATCCCAGCGGTCCGACGCAGCCCTTGTTCGACGAAATCCTGCTCGCCGCCGGCGACGAGGAAAGCTCGACCTTCACCGAGCCCAAGGGCCGGCGCCTGTCGAATTTGCGCCAGCTCGGGCGCGAGATCACCGTCTATTTCAACCGCAACGACGCCGCGATGCATTTGAGCAGCATCGTGAACCACGCCTTCCATCTGGGCTATGAAGGCCCGCCGAGCAAGGCCAATTTGAAGATCTTCCCGCCCAAGGTCTTCGAGTTCGTCAACTGCATCGGGCTGAAGGACTATATCGACACGCCGGCGCATCCGATCAAGGTCGATCACACCCATCAGTACTATCGCGAGTCGCCGACGGTGCGCGCCGACATCGCCGCCAACCTCGCGGGGCTGGTGCCCGAGCGGCCGTTCTTCTACCTCCACGAGAACTTCCACGCCTTCAAGAAGGTCGACATGTCGGGCCAGGACTGATCTTTCTAGATCTGGTCCTTCAGCACGATCTTCACGGCCTTGCCGGTGCTCAGCCCGAACGTCACCACCGTGCCGGGCACGTCGTTGCGCAGGCGCTCGCGCACGTCGGGCAGGACGAGCGACGCCACCGCCTTGCCGTCGATCGTGGTGATGACGTCGCCTTCCTTGAGGCCCGCAACATCGGCCGGGCCGCCCGGCGTCACGGCGATGACCTTGAAGCCTTCCGGCTCGACGTTGAACCAGGTGCCGGCGCGGTCATAGGAGTCGAGATCGGCGACCGGGCCGGCGACCGGCTTGAAGTACATCGTGTTGTGGCCGTAGTCGAAGGTGACGACGAAGCGCTTCAGGATGCCGCCGCCGATATTGCCCGACAGGGTCGGGTCGGCGAAGGAGCCGGCTTTGTCGGCGCCGAAGCCGACCACGGGATGGGCGATGGCTATGCCGCTGCCGATGGTCAGCGCATTGCCGCGCACGGTGTGGGTCCGCGACGGGCCGCCGACGCCCCAGCCGTCGACCGCGTCGACGCCCTTGCCCGCCTTGTCGCGCAAGCCATTGGTCGCGACGAAGGGCGCATTCAGGGTCAGCGCCGAGCGCGCGCCAGTGTCGATCTGGAATTTGCCGGGAATGCCGTCATAGGTGCCGTCGACGATCACGGCGTTGCCGGCGAAAGCGATGTGGATCGGCGTGCCGGCGTCCTTGGGATCGAAGCTCTTGGGATCGATCAGGGTCACGGTCTTGGCGCCGTAGTCGATGCGGGTGACGAAGCGGCGGAAGGTCTCGTAACCCACCATGCCGCGCATATGCACGCCGTTGGCGGGATAGAGCGAGTCGAGGTCGAGCGAGACGAAGAGCTGGTCTTTGATCTTGGCGCCGCCCAGATCGATCTCGTCGACATGGGCGAGGCCCATCTCCATCGTCGCGTCGCCGGCGCCGCGCGCCTGGGCCTGGCCTTCGACCTTGATGCCGAGCTCCTGGGCGAGCTGCGGCGTGATCAGGTTCACGCCGCCGGTGTCGAAGATGACGTAATAGGGGCCTTTGCCGTCGATCATGACATGGGCGTGGATGTGGTTGGCGATGAGGTCGAACGGGAAGCTGACCTGGTGCGCGCCGGCGGGCAGCGCGAAATCGGCGACCTTGGACTGCGGCGGCGCATAGACGGCGGGATCGGATTTGGCGAGGAACGTCACATTGGTCAGCGTCAAGTGCTGGTCGTATTTGGGATCGCCGGTGCTGACGCGCGTCTCCACCGCCTGCAGCGTGCCGGCATAGGCGCGATAATTGGACAGCGTGGTGGTGTTCACGACGCCGCCCTGGCTTTCGACGATGCGGGCGAGCAGATGCGTCTTGGCGTCGAACCAGGCGTCGAACGCGGCGCCGCCCTTGGGCACGACGGTCAGCACGTCGAAGGTGGCGCCGTCCTCGGTCTTCTGGCCGCCTGAGGTGATCGCGGCGCCGCCGTGATCCTTGCTCCACCACAGATTGGCGTTGCGATAGGCATTGTTGACCGCGAGCGGAATCGAATCGGCGGCCTCCTGCAAGGTCACGATGCCGGCATTGTCCTTGTTCCAGACATGGGCGCCGTCATAGCCGTTGGCGCCGGTCTGCGGTCCGATGGCGTAGTGCTGCTCGAAGGCGCCGGTCTTGAGGTCGGCGGTGCCGCCGGCCTTGCCGGTGAGGCCCTGTCCCGCGTAATCGTAGTCGAGGACGACGGCAATCTTGCCGTTCCAGGCATCGCCGCCGCTGGCGAGGCGGTTGGCCTCCAGGATCGTGTCGGCGGGGCCGGCCAGCGCCGGGGCGCAGGCCAAAGCGGCAAGGGTGAGAGCGGCAAAGGCGATGCGCATCGAAAATCCCTCCGGTATCAGGCGGCAGATAGGGCGCAGTGTGCGCCGGCGCAAGGCCGCGGCGGCGTTCACGATCGCTTGCGGACTATTGTTTTTTTTCAATAGCGCGCCGGCGGCGCCGCTGCGCGTGGTCTCGACCAATGTCTGCGGCGACGAATATGTCTTCCGGCTGGTGCCGCGCGACAGAATCGCAGCCTTGTCGTTCGAGGCCGGCGACCGCGCGCCCGTGGTCTCGACCATCGCCGACAAGGTCGGCGGCATCGCGCAGATCCATCCCTCGGCGGAGACGGTGCTGAAATACCGCCCCGACCTGGTGGTGATGCAGACCGGCACGCTGGCGCGGCTGCACCTGGCGCTGGCGCGCCTCGGCGTGCCGGTGCTGGAGCTGCCCTACGACGCCTCGGTCGCGGACGTGCGGCGCACGGCGCGGATGG
>CAYXMO010000238.1:0-5272 GCA_964465935.1 uncultured Rhizobium sp. | reverse complement strand
CATCAATCCGCGTCCGCGTCGGGGCCGCGTTTGCGGGCGAGGCAGATCGCTTGCTTGTGCTCGGCGAGGATGAAATCGGCGATCTCGCCGACCTGCTCGACGCCCGGCCATCGGTCGCGGGCGCGGCGGGCGCGGTCGTCGAGCGAGCCGCCGCTTTCCAGAAAAATCGCCTTGAAGGCGCCGCGCACGGCATGGATCGTCTCGCGCGGCAAGCCGCGGCGCTTGAGACCGATGAGATTGAGGCCGGCGAGCTCGACATGGTCGCCGAACGCCATGCCGTAGGGAATGACGTCGCGGTTGACGCCGGCGATGCCGCCGATCATGGCGCCTTTGCCGACGCGGCCCCATTGCTGCACCGCCGAGAGCCCGCCCATGATGACGCCCTGCCCGATCTCGCAATGGCCGCCGAGCACCGCGCCGTTGGTCAGGGTGACGTCGTCGGCGACGTGGCAGTCGTGGCCGACATGGCTCATCGCCATGAAGTAGCCGTTGTTGCCGACCGTGGTGACGCCGCCGCCGCGGCGCCCGCCGCAGCTCATCGTGGCGCCTTCGCGGATCGTGCAGCCCTCGCCGACGATCAGCTCGCCGTCGAAATCGTTGCCCCTGATCTGGCCTTCGCCGCCGAGCACGGCCTGCGGATGGACGACGCTGCGCGCGCCGAGGCGGGTGCGGCCGCTCACCACGACATGGCTGAGGAGGCGGACGCCGTCGCCCAGCACGGCGTTGCGGCCGACGACGCAGAACGGGCCGATCTCGACGCCCGCGCCGAGCGTGGCGCCGTCCTCGACGATGGCCGACGGATGCACCGCCATGGTCAGAGCGTTTCGCTGCGGATCATCGCGCTGAACTCGGCCTCGGCGCACAGCGTCTCGCCGACATAGCCCTTGCTCTCGAACTTCCACACCGGGCCGCGGTGCTGCACCGCCGTGACGGCGAGGCGCAGCATGTCGCCGGGGAAGACGGGCTTTCTGAAGCGCGCCTTGTCGATGCCCATGAAGAAGACCAGCGGCGTGGTGGTCATCTGCATCGAATGGACGATGAGGGCGCCGGCGGTCTGGGCCATCGCCTCGACGATCAGGACGCCGGGCATCACGGCATAGTCCGGGAAGTGGCCCTGGAAATGCGGCTCGTTGAAACCGACCGCCTTGTGGCCGTTGGCGCTCTTATAGGGGACGATGTCGCTCAGCCGCTCGATGAAGAGGAACGGGGCGCGGTGCGGGAGCAGCTTCTTGATCTGCTCCACGTCGAGAACGGGGGATGTCTGTCCGCTGTCACCCATGGTCGCCGCCACGTTTCGACTTCTTTGCCAGATTCGTCAATGCATGCATCTCGCGGATCCACTCCCGGACCGGCTTTAGAGGTGCGCCACCATAATCCTGGCCGCCCTCGTAGACGATACCCGGCTGCGAGGCGGCGCGGGCGGCGATGCGGGCGCCGGTTCCGATCTTGACGTGGTCGGCGATCCCGACCTGCGGCCCGACAATGACGAAATCGCCGAATTCGCAGCTGCCGGCGATGCCGGACTGCGCCACCACGATGCCGTGGCGGCCGATATGGGTGTTGTGGCCGATCTGGATGAGGTTATCGAGCTTGGTGCCCTCGCCGATCACGGTGTCGCCGAGCGCGCCGCGGTCGATGGTGGTGCAGGAGCCGATCTCGGCGCGGTCCTGGACGATGACGCGGCCAAGCTGCGGGATCTTGATATGTCCGGAGGCGCCGCTGGCGAAGCCGAAGCCGGGCTGGCCGATCTGGGCGCCGGGCAGGATCAGGACCTCGTCGCCGATATAGGCGTTGGCGATGGTGCAGTTGCTGCCGATCTCGCAGCCGCGCCCGATGGCGACGCCGCGGCCGATCACGGTGTTGGGGCCGATGCGGCTGCCGTCGCCGATCTGCGCACCCGGGCCGATGACGACGCCGGGACTGAGCAGGACATGGGCGCCGATGGTGGCGGAGGGGTCGACCGCGGTCTGCTGCGACCAGGCGACGAGGCCGGACTGGGGATAGAACAGCCGCGCCACGGCGGCGAAGGCATGCTGCACCGAAGCGACGGGGATCGCCATCATGCCGGGGCGCATAGCAAGCGGCCGCGCCGTCTTCTGCGGCACCAGGCAGAAGCCCGCCGCGGTCTGCTTGAGGTCGCCGGCGGCAGCGCCGCCGCTGCCGGCATAGAAGGTCAGATGATCGGGGCCGGCGCCGGTGAGGCTGGCGAGGTCATGAATCTTGGCGCCGGCATCGGCGTGATCGGGGAGCGCCGCGGACGCGGCCTTGCACACGTCACCGAGCGTGAACGGTCCCAGGTTGTCGTAGAAGCGTGGATCGGCCATCCCCGTGCCGGCCCCCCTCGTCTCTTATTGCTGCGACGGAACGGCTCCCGGCGGCAGCGGCACCAGATTGACCTTCACGGTCGGCAGCGACTGGTTGAGGCGCTGGATCGCCAGCATCGTGACGTCGACGTCGACGGTGCCGAGCACCACGGCGTTGCGGTCGAGCAGGAGATTGGCGCCGCGCTCCTGCATGATCTTCGACAGGATGGGACCGAGCGCCTTCTCGACGACCTGGCGGGCCTGCAAGACGCCGCCCTGGATCAGGCCCTGCTGCTTCTGGACGTCGCCTTGCAGCGCCGCCTGCTTAGCCTCGAAGGCGGCGATCTTCTGCTTCTTGACGGCGGGGGCGAGGATGGCGAGCTGCTGCTGCAGGGCGGCGCCTTCCTTGCGCAGCGCCGCGTCCTTGGCTTTGAGGCCGGCTTCGGCGGCCAGGGTCAGCGCCTGGACCTGCTTCATGATGTTCTGGCCGACGGCCGAGCCGCGCAGGATGGCGGCGCGGTCGATCACCAGGATTTTGGGCGCCGGGATCGGCTTGTTCTGCGGCGGCGGCGCCGGCGGCGCGGCGAGCGCGGCGGAGGATGCGAGCACGAGCGCCAGGGCGCCGGCGATGCGGGTCACGTTCTTCATGGTTCTAGAGTCCTGTTCCTGCACTGAAGTAGATGATCTGGGTCTTGTCGTAAGCGGTCTTGAGGAAGGGGATGCCCAGATCGATGGTGATCGGGCCGAACGGCGACTTCCAGGCGACGGCGAGGCCGGCCGAGCCGCGCAGCGCCAGATTGTCCCGGATGCAGCTGTTGATCGTGCAGGCCGGCAGCACCGTGTCGAGGTGGCCGACGGTGCCGATGTCGGTGAACAGCGCCAGCTCGACGCCGTAGCTGTCGGGCAGGAAGCTGGGCAGCTTGATCTGGCCGGTGCCGATGGCGAAGAAATTACCGCCGACGGCGCCGGTGTTGCCCGAGACCACGATGTCGCGCGGACCCACGCCCGCCTGCGCGAAGCCGCGGAACGAGTCGCCGCCCTTGAAGAAGCGCTCCTGGATCGGAATCGTCTGACCGTCATAGCCGGTGATGTAGCCGCTCTGCAGGTTGACCGAGCCGATCAGCGAATCCCAGAACAAGGGATGGTAGTAGCCGATCGAGCCCTGGGTGCGCAGGTATTTGAGCGAGCCGCCGAGGCCGGCGAATTCCTGGCTGAGCGAGAAGATGAAGCCCTTGGTCGGCTTTATCGGATCGTCGAGCGTGTTGTAGACGAAGCTGTAGCCGAACACCGACGTCTTGGTTTCGCCGGCGGCGAGCTGGACTTCGAGCGGGGCGCTGGCGAAGGGCGTGATGCGGTCGATCTTGTAGGTATAGCGGATGCCGACGCTGCCATATTCGGAGGTCGGGAAGCCGAAGCGCAGGCCGGCGGCGGTGGTGTCGCCTTCATAGGCCGCCTGCTGGTAGTCGGTGACGACCTTGTAGAGATCGAAGCCGGCGGCGAGCTGGCGGTCCATGAAGTAGGGCTCGGTGAAGCTGAGCTGGAATTGCTTAGAGATGGTCGAGAGCTGGATGCTGGCGCGCAGATACTGGCCTTTACCGAACAGGTTGCGCTCGGTGTAGCTGAACTCGCCGACGAAATTGCTGGTCGAGGAATAGCCGGCGCCGAGCGAAAGCTCGCCGGTCGACTGTTCGGTGACGGTGACGGTCAGGTTGGTGCGGTCGGGCTGGCTGCCGGGCGACTGCTTGACCGTCACGTCCTTGAAGAAGCCGAGGCTGCGGATGCGGGTGCGCGAGCGGTCGACCAGCGAGCGGTTGAAGGCATCGCCTTCGACCAGGCGGAATTCGCGGCGGATGACTTTGTCGAGCGTGCGGTTGTTGCCGACGATGGTGATCTTCTCGATGTAGACGCGCGGGCCCTGGTCGATCTTGAGGATGACGTCGATGGTCTTGCTGTCGCGGTTGCGCGCGATGCGCGGATGCACTTCGGCGAAGGCATAGCCTTTGGTGCCGGCGGCGTTGGTCAGGGAGTCGATCGCCTTCTGGATCATCTCGGCGTCGTAGGTGTCGCCGGACTGAATCTTGACCAGGGGCCTCAAGGTCGCCGGCGTCAGCTCGCGGATGCCGGACTCGATCTCGACCTTGCCGAACTTGTACTTGACGCCCTCGTCGAGGGTGAAGGTGATGTAGAAGGAGCGGCGGTCGGAGGTGAGCTCGGCCACCGCCGAGACGACGTGGAAGTCGGCATAGCCGCGGCTGACATAATAGCGCCGCAGCATTTCGCGGTCGAAGGTCAGCCGGTCGGGATCGTAGTTGTCGTTGGTCGAGAGGAACTTGTACCAGTCGCTCTCCTCGGTCGCGAGCTGCGCCTTCAAGGTCGAATCGTCGAACACCTTGTTGCCGATGAAATTGATGCGCGCGACGCCGGTCGAGGGACCTTCGGAGATCGAGAAGATCAGGTCGACGCGGTTCTGCGGGCGCTGGATGATCTGGGGATCGACGCTGGCGGCGAATTTGCCGTTGCGGCGGTAGAGCTCGATGATGCGCTGGACGTCGGCCTGGACCTTGGAGCGCGTGAACACGGTGCGCGGCTTGAGCTGGACTTCTTTCTCCAGGTCCTTCTGGCTGACCTTGCTGTTACCTTCGAAGTCGATCTGGTTGATGATCGGGTTCTCGACGACGTTGATCGTGATCGTGGCGCCGTCGAACTTGATCTTCACGTCGGCGAAGAGCCCGGTCTGGTAGAGCGTCTTGAGCGCGACGTCGGCGGTCTGCTCGTTGTAGATGTCGCCTTCGCGCAGCGAGATGTAGGAGATGACGGTCGAGGGCTCGATGCGCTGGGTGCCGTAGACGACGATGTGCTGGATGAGGCGCGGCGCCGGAGCGGCAGGCGCCGGAGCGGCCGGCGGCGGTGCCGGAGGCTTGGCTGCGAGCGCCGCCGAGCCGACAAGCGTCAGCATCGGGGTCAGGGCC
>CAYXMO010000237.1:3312-5274 GCA_964465935.1 uncultured Rhizobium sp. | reverse complement strand
GCGTCTGGCCGAAATCGCCGCCAGCCTCGAACAATTGCGCCAGCGCGTCGGCCGTGTCGAAGACAGACCGCGCGCCGGCGCCGCCACCGCGCAGCCCATCGCCCGCCCCGCCGAGCCCAAGCTCGCCGACGAACGCATCGCCGCGCCGCGTCCATCGGGCGCGCCTCTGCCGCGCTGGCTGCTCTGGCTGCTGCTGCTCCTGCTGGCGCTGAGCGTGCTCGGCCTGTGCAATCTCTACTATGAGCGCCTGTTCAAGCCCGAAATCGTCACGCCGCCGCCGATCGCCGTCACGCAGCCCTTGCCCGCCGCACCGGCGCCTGTCGCGGCAACCAGCACGCCACCGCCGGCTCCGGTCTCAGTTCCGCCGCAAAATAGCGCCGCAATCCCGCCGGTGACCCCGACGCCCGCACCGACGCCGCCGCCCGCGGCGGTAACCCAGCCGCCGTCGCGCATCCCCGCCGACTTCGCGATCGAACGCGGCTGGCTCGCGGCGCAACCCTTCGCCGTCGATCCGCGGCTGGCGCGCCGCGCCGGTTCCGATGCGGCGCGCCCGACCTTGAAGACGCTGGTCTGCGGCCGCTCGCCCAATTGCGCCTCCGACTCGCTGATGGTTGCCGGCATGGAAGCGGAGCAGCTGATCGCCCTGCAGATGCTGATGTCGCAGATCGGCGACCGCTTCTGCGCGCCGCGCCGTTCGGTGGCGGTCACCGGCCTGGTGTCGGCCGCCGGTCTCGCCGATCTCGCAGCCATCGCCGCTTGCGCCGGCGGCGCGCCCGCGACGTGCCGCGAGACCCAGAACCGCGTCTGTCCGCCCGATCCCGATGCGCTGCAGTCCGGCTCGCAGGCGGCGCGCGCGAGCTTGCTGCGCTGGGCGCTGTGGAAGATGGGTTCGACTTGAGCGCCGCGCCCCAGCCGCATCTCACCGAAATCGAAGCGCCCTGGGTGGTGCTGGGTCCGCGCAACGAAGGAAGCAATTACGGAATCCTGTCGCAATCGCCGCACGCGCCCATCGACAGCCGGGCGCGCGAGCTGCTCGACGATTTCGCGCTCATGACCCTGGCGGCGCCGCCGCTCGACCGCCGCTATCTGAGCTTCTTTCCCCTGGGCGCCAGCGGTCTTTGGTTGTTGGCTTCCACCCAGCATGTCGGCGAGGCCCAGCGCGGCGCCATCCGCATCACCTGGGGTCTTTTGCTCGACGAAGTGCAGCTCTGGGCGGTGCGCTCGCATCTCTCCGCGCTCGCCGCCAGCTTCCCGCCGCCCGAAGCGCCCACCGTCGCGCCCGATGCGCTGATCTTCAAGATCCCGCCGCCGCTGCCGCGTCCCGCTTCGCATCTGCTCAACGAGATCGGCAATATCGTGCGCGACCGCCCGACCGCGCTGATGACGCCGTCGACCATCTCCACCGAGGAAGCGGCGCTGCAGCTCTACGAGCGCGCCAGCCGCACCAACGCGCGCATCTCTTTCGTCACCCGTCCCGACCTCGAGCCGCGCGGCGGCATGGCGGGGATCGAGAAGCCCTGGCTGATCGTGTTCACCGAGGACGATCCGCCGGTGCCGATGGCGAAGTTCGACGGCTATCATCCGGTGCGCCTGACCCAGGATCGTCATTTGGTCGGGGCGCCGCCGATTCCGGTCGGCCGCCGCGAATGGTTCGCGCTGCTCGACGCGGCGCATGCCCGCTACCCGCACCAGCACGAGCGCCTGCTCGAGATCGTCAACGTTCCGGTCGCCGCGACCGAGGACGATCCGGAAGGCGTCATCGCCGCCAAGGTGCTGAGCCTGGCGCGGCGGCTGTTCAGCGACCGCGAGACGGCATTGACGGCACTGACCTGGCTCGCCGGCGGCGCCGCCGCCCTGAACGAAGAGCACAACAAGGCCGCCCCGACGCACGCCTTCCAGCGCGGCTTCGCCGACGCCGTGCCGCATGCCGGCCAGGAAGCCGCCGAGTTCCTCGATACCTAT
>CAYXMO010000237.1:0-3212 GCA_964465935.1 uncultured Rhizobium sp. | reverse complement strand
CGCCGACGCCGTGCCGCATGCCGGCCAGGAAGCCGCCGAGTTCCTCGATACCTATATCGCCGACCTGGAGTGGTTCCTCACCGTGCCGCGCCGCGCCGCGCCGCGCGATCCTTTCGCCGCCGAGCTGGCGCTGGCGCGCGGCATCGTCTTCATGGTCAACGAATCGTCACTGGCCAAGATCGCCGACGAGGTCCTGCGCCGCCCCGAAAAGCTCAATCTTTCGCTGCGCTGGGCGGCACAGCAGCTCGCCGCCTTCCGCCGCCTGATGGCGGAACTCGCAAGCCGCCTCGCCGGCGGCCCGCCCGACCTGACCTTGGCGGAAAGTGGACGGCTGATGCTCGAAAAATGGACACAATTGCGCGGGCAAGATCGCAGCGTCGACGACGGGGTCGTGGCGCTGATCCGGCAGCTGGCGCGGCAGCCCTATCATGGCGTGTTGGCGCGCTCCTTCCATGAAGGGCTCGGCCGGGCGCTGCTGGAATCTGGCGGGCGGGAAAAGGTTCGTGGCATCATGAACGACGTCGCAAAGAACTTGCGCGGGCTGAATGCGCGCCGCAACGCCAACGACCTGGCGGCATCGCTGTTGCTGGCGGTGCATGTCGCCAGGCTGTTCCGTTGAGCGTCGAACGGGGGCGCTGAAGAATGAGTGACGGCGGACAACGGACGGGACTGGCGGGCGCCGGCAGCGTGCCGCGGCCCGAAGACGTGTTCGGCAACGCTCCGGCCTATCGCCGCGATACCGTCGCGGCGGAGCGGGTGGACGGCGACGAACAGCAGAACCTGCAGGACTTGCTGAAGATCTGCCGGCAATCCAACCGTCCACCGATCATCCTGCTGTTCGGCTTTTCCTACAGCGGCAAGACCGCGCTGGCGCAGCGCCTGCAGGACATCTTCCAGAGCCGCGGCTATGGCGTGACGCCGGCGGTAGGCCCCAAGGCTCAGGCCGAGCGCACCAGCAAGATCCAGCCCTATTGGTTCTCGCATCCGCGCCGCCCGAACGACGCCTTCATCCTGGTCGATCTGCCCGGCGAGCGCTTCAGCCGCGCCAAGGAAGCCAATTTCTCCGACGCGGTGGCGAAGGAGACCTTGTCGCTGATGGCGGCGGCCGACGCCTATGTGCTGCTGCTCGAAGCCGACAAGACCTTGTATCTCGACGAGTTGCGCGCCCAGGGCGCGATCGGCGATCTGGAGACCAAGGACTACCAGGAAGTCGTCGCCACGATGGTCCAGTTCGCCAAGCTCGACTGGCAGCTGGCGCGCAAGCTCGGTCTGCACGGCGACATCGAAGCGGCGGCCAAGGCGATTGCTGAGATGCCGGCGGAAGAGCGCTTCCAGGAGCGCAGCCGCGGCGCCCGCGCCAGCCGCAAACCGGTGCTGCTCGCCCTCTCCATTGCCGACCGCCTGCAGGAGAACATGGTCGGGCTGGAGACCGAGGTCGTGAAGAAGCGGCTGGAAGCGCGCGGCGAACGGCGCGAGCTCAGCGAGGACGAGTTGGCCCGCGTCCGCCAGGTCGTCGCCAATTTCGACCGCGATCCCCTGTTGCTGATCCAGATGCGCCAGCAGAAGCTGGTGGCGCAGGTGATGAGCAGCTTCCGCTATTTCCGTGCCGATTTCCTCACCAGCTTTGCCGGCCTGCCGCCGAACTTCACTGGCGCCGCCAGCATGACGCTCTATCCGCCGCGCGGCGTGGAGCGGAATTTCGACTGGCTGCGCGAGGCGGCGTTGGCGACGCGCGGCGGACGCCTGCGCACCTTCGCGCGCAAGAACCGCTTCGTCCTGCCGCTGGTCGAGGCGCTCGACCGCCTTCCCTCGCTGCGCGAAACCCAATGGGCGCTGAAGGCGCGTGCCGCCTGGGATGAGGAATTGCGCCATGCTCGGTGAAGCGGCGCGCGAGAGCGTGAAGGCGACGCCGGCGCGCCGTGCCGCCGGTCCTCGCCGCGGCATCTTCGAGCGGCTGCAAGGCTGGGTCCTGTTCGGCACCATCGACGGACGCGGCGAGAAACGCGCCCGGCTGAATGCGCCGTTCGATCCGCGCAACCGGCGCGGCGTCGTCCTCTTGGCGCTGGTGCCGGGCTTGCTCCTTTTGATCGCGGCCGGCGCGATCTTCTGGCGGCCGCTACTGGCGGACCCCGACACGCTGAGCACGATCCCGATCGCGGTCCCGGCGCAGACGGCGGCCGAAACCAAGCTGATCCGCAACATTGCGATCCTGCGCGACGGCATGTGGGAGGCGCGCCTTCCGCCATGGTCCTATGTCCCGGTCAAGGGCATGGCGCGGGTCAGCAATCTGGAAGTCCACGACACGCTCGACGCTCTGCTGCGCGAGATCGCCGAGTTCGGCGCGGCGATAGACAATCGCGCCCAGCCCGGGCTGCACCGCGACCGCGTCTTTCTCGGTCAGGTGGCGGGCTTCCGCGCGCGGCTGCAGGTCATCGACGCCAAGCTCGGCGGCATGCGCAGCGTCACCGCCTATCACCTGGGCCTGCTGGCGCTGTGGGCGGGCGACGCCGCCGATGCCGAGCCGCAATTCGCCGCCACCGTCGCCATCGCCCGCAAGACCCAGCCGCTCGACGATGTCGGGCGCCAGCGCCTCAATGGTATCGAAGCCTCCTCCGCTTATGGTTTGGGCCTCGCCGAAGCCGGGCGCGGCGCCTGGCAAAAAGCGATCGGCGATTTCGATGCCGCGCTGGCCGCGTCGTGCCGCGCCGCCGCGCTCGGAAAGATGCAGGCCGATTTCGGCCTCGTGCTCGGCCCCGCCAACCTGGTGGCGCTCGACACCCGCAGCATCCGCAACGACCGCCTGGTCGCGCTGCTGGGTGCGCGCAACAGCGGCGACGATGCGGCCGCGATCACCAGTCCGACCTGCGCACAACTTCTCTCGCCCGGCACCTCGGCGCCGCGCGGCGATGCCGACGCGGAGTCGCGCGCCCTCTTCGCGGCGCTCGCCGTCACCGGCGATCCGACGCTGGCGGCCAATCTGCAATTGCGCGCCGCGATGATGGGCGCGCCCGACATGGTCCAGCGTCTCGCCTTCGACGGCGCCGATGCCGAGGCGATGCAGGCGCAATCCCTGGCGCGCGCCATCGCCGGGCTCGATGCCGCCGATAGCGGCGTCGACAAATCCGCGCTTGCCGATCTGCAGAAGCTCGGAATTCTCAAATCCAAGCTGGCGGCCGATCTCGCGAACGGCGCCTTGCTGGAGCCGGAAAGCG
>CAYXMO010000236.1:0-5314 GCA_964465935.1 uncultured Rhizobium sp. | reverse complement strand
CCGGCTTCGGCTTGTGCACCGGCGGGTGCAGGATCAGCGTCACCTTGTTCATGAAGCCGTTGTCGTCGTCCTTGGCGAGGAACGGCGCGGCCTCCGCGATCGCCGACAGCATCGGCACCAGCCAGTCCTCGTCGGCGCGCGAGAAATTCCCCAGCACATGGCCGCTCACGCGGCTCTTCTCGCCGGGATGGCCGATGCCGATCCGCACCCGGCGGTAGTCGGCGCCGATCGCCGGCGTGATCGAGCGCAGGCCGTTGTTGCCGGCATCGCCGCCGCCGGCCTTGACCTTCAGCTTGCCGGCTTCCAGCGCGATCTCGTCATGGATCACGGCCACGGCGGAAAGCGGCAGCTTGAAGAACTGCACCGCGGCGCCCAGCGCCCGGCCGCTCTCGTTCATATAGGTGCCGGGCTTGAGCAGGACGGTCTTGCGTCCCGCCAGCGCGCCTTCGCTGACCGCGCCGTGGAAGCGCGCCCGCCACGGCCCGAAGCCATGGCTCGCGTGGATGGTATCGACCGCCATGAAGCCGGCATTGTGGCGGTTGCGCGCGTACTCCGCGCCGGGATTGCCAAGCCCGGCGATGAGGAGAGGCGTGTCCGACATGGGCTTTCGTCATCCTGAGGTGCGCCGCGTTTGCGGCGCCCCGAAGGATCGTTACTTCTTGGCGGGAGCCTTGGCGTCGGCGGCCGGCGCGGCACCGGCGGCGGCCGGCGCGGCGGCGGCGCCTTCCGCCGGCGCGGCACCTTCCTCGGCCGGCCGCGCGGCAGGGGCGGCGGCAGCCGCGGCGGCGGCAGCCTTCTGCTCTTCGATCACGCTGGTCGGCGCCACGATCGAGCACACCGTGAAGTCGCGGCCGCGGATGATCGGCTTGACGCCTTCGGGCAGCTTGACGTCCTCGATGTGCACCGAGTCATGGATGTCCATGCCGGTGAGGTCGATCACGATTTCTTCGGGTATGTTCTCGGCCGGGCACAGCAGCTCGATCTCGTGGCGCACGATGTTCAGCACGCCGCCCTTTTTGAGGCCCGGCGACTCGCCCTGGTTGCGGAAGTGCACCGGAATGGCGAGACGCACCTTGGCGCCTTCGCCCAAACGCATGAAGTCGACGTGCACGGGACGGTCGGTGACCGGATCGATCTGGACTTCGCGCGGGATCACGCGGGTCTTGGTGCCGGCGATGTCGAGCATGACCAGCGAAGTGGTGAAGCTGCCGGTCTGGTAGTGGCGCTCCAGGGTACGGTAGTCGACACTGACGTTCTGCGGCTCGGCGTCGCCGCCATAGACCACGCCGGGGACCATGCCCTTGAGGCGGGCCTGATAGGCCGGGCCCTTGCCCTTGCCGGCGCGCGGTTCGGCGCGCAGTTCCTGTGTCTCACGCATGGCTTGAATTCCTTGGACTTTTTGCGGCCCGGCGACCGGACGCGAAGGCGCGGCTTTTAGCGGAAGCGGGCAGGCTGCGCAACCGGGCGCGAAAAGCCCCGCCAGTGCCTATCTAACACATTGAACCGGCTGTGAAATATGTAAAGTGGCGGTGCCGCCGTCCGGCCCTGCGCCGGCATCGTATAAGGATCGACCCGTCATGGCCGCCCCCTTCGCCCGCGCTCTGTCCCATGTCCTGGCCGTGGCCGGGAGCGCGGGCGTGTCGCTGACGGTGCCGCTGTTCGACCTGACGGTCCCCAGGACCGGTTACACGGTGCGCCGCGATCTCGCCTACGGACCCGCCGCACGCCACCGGCTCGACGTCTATGTCCCCGATGCGCTGACCGCGCCGGCGCCGGTGCTGCTGTTCTGGTATGGCGGCAGCTGGCAGAGCGGCAGCAAGGACATCTACCGCGCCTTCGGCCAGGCCTTCGCCGCCAAGGGCATCGTCACCGTGGTCGGCGATTACCGGCTCTATCCGGAGGTCAAATATCCCGCCTTCCTCGAAGACGGCGCCTTGGCGGTGCGCTACCTCGCCGAGCATGCCGGCGCGTTCGGCGGCGATCCCCGGCGCCTGTTTCTCAGCGGCCACTCCGCCGGCGCCTATATCGCCGTGATGCTGGGGGTGAAGCGCGACTATCTGGTGGCGGCCGGCGCCGATCCGGCGGTGCTGCGCGGCGTCATCGGCATCGCCGGGCCGTACGACTTCCTGCCGCTCCACGATCCGGCGCTGATCGACATTTTCGGCGGCGCCGCCGAGACGGCGACTCAGCCGATCCAATATGCCGGCAACCCTTGCGTGCCGATGCTGCTGGCGCACGGCACCGCCGACACCACGGTCAAGGCGGCCAATTCCAAGCGCCTGGCGCGGCGCCTGCGCGAAGCCGGCAACGCGGCCGAGCTGAAGCTCTATGACGGCGTGAGCCATCTGGGCATCATCCTGTCGCTGGCGCGCGCCTTGCGCCGCCGCACCACGCTCTACCGGGACATGCTGGACTTCATCGCGGGGCATTGAAGCGCCGGCGCTCATAATCCCGCATTGTTCGGCGCCGTGAACGCCGACACCGGCGCGTCGCCGGTGTTCACCGTTTCCTTAGGCTCGAAGATCAGCACTTCGGCTTCGTCGTCGGCGGCGGTGCGGTGTTCGACGCCGCGCGGCACCACCGTCATCTCGCCCGGGCCCAGCTCCACGATGCGGTCGCGGTACTCGACGCGAAAGCGCCCGCGCCACACCAGGAACATCTCCTCGATGTCGTCGTGACGGTGCCAGGGAAACACGCCCTGCGCCTTGACCAGCTTGACCTCCTGGCCGTTGAGCGCCGCGACCGTCTTGGGCCGCCAATGCTCGGCGAAGCGGGCGAATTTGTCGGCCAGCACGATCTTTTCCATGGCGAGCTCCGCGGCGGCCGCGCCAGCCTAGTCAAAGCCGCGCCGGATTGCTCATGAGCGGGGCGCAGGGCGAGCCGGCGATTCGTGCAGGCGTCGTCCGTCTTTCGCCGGCGCGCCAATCGCCTAGACTGCGGCCATGAAGCGAATCGGCATCCTTGCCCACAGCGCCGAAGGCGCGGCGCTCTGCTTCCTCGAAGCGGTGCACGAGGGCGAGCGCCGCCTGGGCGCGCATCTGCATCCCGGCATCGTGCTCGATATCGAGCCGATGGGCACCAGCCTCGACGACTGGGAGCGCCAGCACTACCAGAACATCGCCGCCCGCTTTGCGCACTCCGCCGAACGCCTGAAAGCCGCCGGCGCCGATTTCTGGATCTGCCCCGACAACACCGCCCATATCGCCTTCGAGGCGATGCAGGCGCGCCTGCCGCTGCCCGGCCTGCACATCGCGCAGATCGTGGCTGCGCAAAGCGCGCGCCGCGGCTTCAAGAAGGTCGGCATCACCGGCACGCTGTGGACGATGGAGGGTCCGGTCTATCCCGCCGCCTTTGCCCGCCTCGGCCTCGATTTCGCGGTGCCGCCGCGCTTCGAGCGCGAGCTGGCGCAGCGCATCATCTTCGACGAATTGGTGCGCGGCATCGTTACCGATGCGTCGCGCGCGGCGCTGGCCGAAGTGGTCGAGGGCCTGAAGACACAAGGCTGCGACGCCGTCGTGCTCGGCTGCACCGAATTGCCGATGCTGCTCGACGACACCACCTCGCCGCTGCCCACGCTCGACAGCACCCGCCTCCTGGCGCGCGCTGCGGTCGATGTCGCGCTCGATGCGCGTCCGCTACCGCATTGGTTTGGCGGTCCGCCGGGCTGACGGCTTCTTCGGCTTCTTCGCCGGCACCGAACTGAATTCCCACGCCTCGCGGATCAGCGCTTCCAATTCGCGCTTGTCGATGCGCTCGATCTGCACGATGACGTTGGCGCGCGTGCCCCACATGAACTTGACGAAGGTCTTGGGGTCCGCTGCGAACAGGAATTCCTTGCGCTCCTCGCGCAAATGCAGGAACAGCCCGTCGGGCCGCAGCACCGCGAAGATGCGCTTCTTGGTGCGCCAGCTCGGCCGCCCGAAATGATCGACTTCGGTGACGCCGTCCAGTGCCAGCGCGATCTTCTTGACGTCGGCCTTGCTCGCCATGCGGTTCCCCTAAGCGTGCGCCATCCTACCATCCGCCCACGCCCCGGATGGGACGAAATTTCCCAATGGTGTGTCGTTCCTTCAGGAATTCTCCCCTTCCCCCAACCCCGTCATCGCCCGGCTTGTCCGGGCGACCCAATTTTCGATTTGCTCCGGCGTCGGCAATTTCGGATACCAGTTCTCCGCCAAGTCTTTCCAGTCCGGATTGTCGGTGCGAATGAGATTGATCTTCCAGGCGCGCGGCCATTTCTTGATCCGCTTCTCGCGATGAATGGCGTCTCCCGCGAAGGCATATTCTTCAAAATAGACCAGCGTCTTCACGCTGTATTTTTTTGTGAATCCCTCGAACAACCCTTCGCGGTGCTGATAGATGCGCGCTTCAAGATCGCTGGTCACGCCCGTATACAGCGTGCCCCATGGTTTGCTCGCCAGGATGTAAACCCAAAAGCGCTTTGCCATCGCGATCTGCTCAAGCGGTAGACGAAAAATAGCGGAAAGAAAAATGGGTCGCCCGCATAGCCGTAGCGACAGCGTGCGGCGGGCGATGACGAAGGGGTGTGGAAGCAAAGATTGCAACTTCGAGTGCCGGACTCCGGCACAGGCGGCCAAGACGCTAGTCGGCCCGCGCAGTAGTTTTCCCGCATGCGGCGCGCGCAACCGGGCTGCCATTTGCATTTGCGCCGCGCCTGCCCAGCTATGGCGGGGCAGGAGGATGGCATGGTCGTCGCCGAACACACCGCCGCGCCGCGGGCGACGCGGCTGGCGGTCATTTTCGTGGTGCTGGGCTTTGCGCTCTCCTGGTATCCCTGGGCGCTGCACCTCGCCGGCTATTCGGGCAATGGCGGACCCAATCCGCTCGGACTCCTCCTTGCGGCGCTGATTGCGGCATCGATCGACGGCGGCTGGCGCGGCGCGCTCGGCGTCTTGCGCAGCATCGTCCGGGTCCGCGCCCCGCTGCCTGTCTGGGCGGTGGCGCTGCTGCTGCCCCTCGCCACCCTCGCCATCGCGGTCCTCGCCGCATCGCAGGCCGGCGTGAGCTTCGCGCCCAAGCCGGTGCCATGGAGCGACATGCTCGACAGATTCCTCATCATGACGCTCTTTGTCGGTCTTGGAGAGGAACCCGCCTGGCGCGGTTTCCTGCTGCCGCTGCTCCAGCGCGCGCACACGCCGCTCGCCGCGACGCTGACGATCGCCGCGGTCTGGGCGGTATGGCACTTGCCGCTGATGGGCACCGAGTTCGCCTGGCCGCTGGTGCCGATGTTCCTGGTCAGCCTCTTGGGCGCCGCCTTCATCCAGAGCTGGCTCTACAACGCCTCGGGCGGCTC
>CAYXMO010000235.1:0-5333 GCA_964465935.1 uncultured Rhizobium sp. | reverse complement strand
CGTCACCGGCCCCAGACAAAGGTCACGTATCGCTTCGGCGGGTGCCAGGGGCCGACCACTTTGCGCAGATCGGCCGACAGGTGCCGCAGGCTTATCTTGAGCACCGAGTCGTTCGGCGCGTCGGCCCGCGCCTTCTGGACGGTCTTGGCAGCCACCTGGAATATCTTTCGCGGACTCTGATCCTCCCGCGAGGTCTGAAGCACCCAGTTTATGACGCCCAGCAAGGCCCGCTCGGAAATTTCGACCGTCCCCATCGTGCTCGCGCGCGTCTTGCGATCCGACTTGATGCAGGCCGCAGCGAAAATATAGGGAATGTCGTAACGGCGCTTGGCCAGTTCGGGAAGCTCGAAAATCTCGCAGCGCGACAGAAACTGGCTTGCCTCGAACTTTTTCCGGTACGCCTCGAAGCTGGCATCGACGAACAGAAACCGGACCGGTCCGCACTCCTCGCCCGCCAATTGAAGCAACATCTTGCCGGCGCGCCCGAAGGTGAGATGGCCAACCTTCGCGAACGCCTCGTCGACCACGATCACGAGCTTCTCGCGCGCCGCGGCGTCGGCGCGCTCGGCGTCTCTTTGGGCTCTTATTTTCTCGACCGCCGCGTCGACGGTCGGACAGCTCTTCTTCGAGAAATCGGCGGCGCGCCATTCCAGCACGCGGCATTGGCCCAGTTCTTCCGACAGCAGGCCGATGATTTCCGATTTTCCCACGCCGCCGCGGCCGGTCAGAATCGCGCTTTTGGCGGCAGCGCCGTCCCAGCCGGTTTGAAAGTGCTCGATGAGGGCGTCGATCGTGCTGCGGTATTCGGCGTCGCGCGAAACCAGCGAAGAATTCTTTATCGACATTTCCGCCAGATCGATGGGATTGTCCGCCGAGGGCAGGAGCAACAGACCGTCGGCGAGCTTGGTTCGCGAAGATATGTTCAGCTTGGGTGGTTCGAAGTTCGCAAGTTCCCGCTTGTTCGGCACACGCTGCCAATCCAGCCGGAGATAACACGCGACCACCTCAAACGCTCTCGTCAGAGCGCCAAGAACGGCTTCCGACCGCAGCCCGTCGGGACGGGCGAGACGGGCGATTTCGACGGCGAGGGCTCCCGCCAGCACATCTCCCGTGCCGATTTGATTTGTCGGATCGCCGATTTGACCGGGCGCGGGTTTCAAATGGCACACCAGGCGCTGGCCCGGACCGTCCGGCCCGACAAAAACCGCGCCGTCCTTGTCGCATTTGATGATGTGGAAAACGGCATGCGGCAGGTGCAGGATCGACCTCGCGGCCATGTCTCGCAGCGTGTCCGGGTTGTTTAGGTCGTTCCTCCATCGCGGCTCGTTGCCCACGTCCTTCACGATGTGGCACCACTCGTTCAAATTCGGCAAGGCGCAGACCACGGGAATCGAGCGGTAGACCGTCCAGTCCCGTTTCGGATCGACCAACACCGGAATCTCGTGTTGTTCGGCGAATTTGCTGATCTCCAGGACCAATTGCGCGTTCAAGGCCCGCATATTCAAATCGTTGAGAAGAAAGGCCTGTATGCGCGACTGCGCGTGCTCGTTACGAATATGGTTCAGCAGATCTCCGATCTGCGCGTCGGAAACCGGCACATTGCGGACGTCGTCAATTCGGTATTCCCGGGATATTTTTTGCCCCGACGAAATTCGCACGATGCGCGTGATCGTATTGGTCGTAAGCGCTTCGTTGTGGCAGCCCAGATAGGTTATGGGATGATCGACTCCGTCGATGTTTTGGGAGCGCTGCAGCAGCTGCAGGAACGATCCCCACGGAGAATATCCGGACGGACCCCAGAGGCATGTTCGCCCACCCTCACTGAGAGCCGCAATTTGACGGGCGGAATTCGCCGCACCGCCGGCGATCGTCCGCCGCGGCAGCCCATTGACGACATGTTCATTGCCGACGGATTGGTAGGGAGTGGTCTTGTCGACGATCGGGATGAAGTGATCGACGACGAGATCTCCCAGGACAAATACGTTGACCGGCGTATCGGGGGGCTGAGTCTCGTTCTCGCGCCGGATGGATTTTGGCATACGGGGTTCTTCCCAAGCGCAGTCTTCCGACAGCTGCTGCGTTGTATCTTTCTCGGTGAGGCACAACTTATGGAATACGGCGGCGGCGAGCAATAATCGCGGGCGAGAGGCCCGATTTCATCGGCGATGGCAAAAGCAGGTGGCCGCAAGAATAGAATAAATCTTTGCGATATCAGCAATTTGTTTGCGGCCGCGGCGGCCGGCGATTTTGCCGCGGCACATTGCCGAGACCGCCGCATGGCCGCCTGCCGCAGATCGCCGCGCGGCGCTGAGGTTGTGGCACGGAAATTCCGCGCGCATTACGCAAAAGACGATTCACGCGGAGGACGCGGAGTTGAGCTCGACTCCGCGTCCTCCGCGCGCAGTATTTTTTTCGCGTTTGCGCGCTACTCCAATAGCGGAATGTGATGCGCATACGGGCCGCGGAGCTTCAGCCATTGCGTCGGGGTGAAGCCGGTGAAGTCCTTGAACTCTCGGATGAAGTGAGACTGGTCGTAATAGCCGTGGCGCTCGACCACGTCCCACCAGTCGATCTCGGACCGATGCGCGATGCGCTCCATCACCTGCTGGAAGCGCGCGACGCGCAGATAGAGCTTGGGCGTCATCCCGACCTGGTCGGAAAACAAGCGGATGAGCTTCTTCGGGCTGATCTCGGCGCGTTTCGCGGCGGCTGCGACGCTGGCGCGGTGCGGGGCGCGCTCGAAACAGGCGAGCGACAGCGCCACGGCGGGATCGAGCTTAAAATCGCGCGGCGCAATGCGGATCAGGCCGTCGAGGAGAATGTCGAACTTGTCGGCGGGCGTCGGGGCCTGGACGAGGCGCTGGTGCAGGCGTTCGGCGTCGCGGCCCCAGATGTCTTCGAGGCTGAAATGCGAGTCGGCGAACTCGTGCGCCGCGGGGCCTAAGAACGGCCAGGCGCCGCCGGGCTTGAAGCTGACGCCCATGATGTGCGGCTGATGGGCGTCGATCGCGAAATGCCCGGCATGGGTGCCGCACAGCGTGATGCCCTTGAGCACGTTCCTGCGCGCGTAACGCTCGCCATTGTACCAGCGCAGCTCGTCGCTGTGCAGGCTGATCAGGATCGAGAGATTGCGCCCGGCGGTGATGACCTCGCGGGCATGCGCGGCGGGATCGCCTTCCCAGTACCACAGGAAGTCGATGAAGCCGTCGAGCGGCGGCGGGACGCGGCGCTGCAGCGAGATCATACGTCCAGAGTGCGCGGATCGGGAGGTTCGCTCAAGAGCCCAGTTCGCGGGCGCGGGCCCGCGCGGCGGCGACGGCGCGGCGTATTAACGGTGTCAGGCCGCGCTTCGCCATCAGTATCTTGAGCGCCGTTTCGGTGGTGCCGTGCGGGCTGGTGACGTTGCGGCGCAGAATCTGCGGCGGCGAGGGATCGGCGTCGAGCAGCGCGCCGGAGCCGGCGACGGTGGCGCGGGCGAGTTTTTCGGCGAGCGGGCGCGGCAGGCCTTCGGCCTGCGCGGCGGCGGCGAGGGCTTCGACCAGCAGGAAGATGTAAGCGGGACCGGAGCCTGAGACCGCGGTCACCGCGTCGATGTCGGTCTCGCGCCCGACCCAGACGGTCTCGCCGAGCGCGGCGAGCAGCGCTTGCGCGAGTGCCTTGTCCGCCGGGGTCGAACCCTTGGCGGCGAAGATCGCGGTGATGCCGCGCCCGATGCTGCCCGGCGTGTTGGGCATGGCGCGGACGATGCGGATGTTCTTGCCCCAGGCCTTGCGCATCGTCGCGATGGAGGTGCCGGCGGCGATGGAAAGCATCAGCGCGCCGGATTGCGCGATGGGTCGGAGCGCGGCGATCTCGGTCTTCAGGATTTGCGGCTTGAGCGCGACGACGCAGGCGCGGGCGCGCACCGAGTCGATGCTGGCAGCGTGCGCGAACAGCGCGACATGGTGCTTCCTGGCGAAGGCCTTGAGCTCGGCGGAGGGATTGGGCTCGACCGCGATGACGGGGCCGATGCCGCGCTTGGCCCAGCCGGCGAGCAGCGCGCCGCCCATGCGGCCGGCGCCGATCAACACGATTGGGGCTGAGGTCATTGGATCAGGCTCCGTGCGTGCTTCGAGGCTCGCTACGCTCGCACCTCAGCATGACGGGAGGGGAGATTGCCATGACGAAAAGAGGTTGCCGCGAATTTCACCGCTCTCGTCATGCTGAGGAGCGAGCGTAGCGAGCCTCGACCCGCCTACGCTAAAGCTTCGGCGGGTGGCCGCAATCTCTTGGTCCGCCGTAGCCTTGGCGAAGGCGGAAGCACGCACACTGCCTACGCCTGCCCGGCGCACTCCAGCACCGCGGCGGCGACGGCTTCCTCGGCGGTCTTGCCGCCCCACAGCACGAACTGGAACGCCGGGTAGTAGTGCTCGCAGGCTTCGAGCGCGAGATTGAGCAAAGCTTCGCATTGCGAAGCGCTGGCGCGCGCGTCGGGGAAGATCATGGCGTGGCGGAAGACGATGGTGCCGTCCTCCGGCCAGAGGTCGAAATGGCCGATCCACAGCCGCGCGTTCACATACATCAGTAGGTCGGCGACGTTGGAGCGCCGCACCCCTTCGGAGATGCGCATGTCGAAGGCGCTGGTCAGGTGCAGCGACTGCAAATCCTCGCGCCAGGAAAAGGAGAAATGATGGTCGCTCCAGCGCCCGGCGACCGAGAGGTTGAGCTCGTCGCGCCCGGCGCGCTCGAACGCCCAGCCGTTCTCCTCCACCGTCCGTTCGAGCATGTCGATCGGGTGCGGGGCCGGGGGCGTCTCGTTCTGGTGGATGACCGACATCAAGGGCTCCGGAATCGGACGGCGACGCAACGCGAAGCAGTCGCGAGTCAAACTGGCACAAGATTTTGTGGCGGCACAAGAGTCCGACTCTGCGAGACTCGGGACAGGTGCCGGCATCCACAGGCTTGAGGATGCGGCGTTGTGACTCGGGGGAGTCGTCCACCGAACCATCCACCGCCGTCATCGCCCGCTTCATGCGGGCGACCCATTTTTCTTCCCGCGGCCAAAAATTGGGTCGCCCGGACAGGCCGGGCGATGACGATTATTTGCTAATTTTGGGCGGGAGGAGTCGTTTTCGCTTCCAGCGCCGCGATGCGCGCGGCGAGGGCTTCGTTCTCGGTCCGCGCCTTGGCCGCCATGGCCTTGACCGCTTCGAACTCCTCGCGCGGCACGAAATCCATGTCGGCGACGAGGCGCTCGAGGCGCTGCTTGACGAAGGTGTCGATCTCGTCGCGCACGCTTTTGGCGGCGCCGGCGGCGTCGGTGAAGATTCGAGCCATGCCGTCGAGGAACGGGT
>CAYXMO010000234.1:1317-5469 GCA_964465935.1 uncultured Rhizobium sp. | reverse complement strand
CGTCCGGCGTGACGAGGCCCTGGGTGGTGCCGGCCAGGGCCCAGAAATAGGCGAGTTCGAACGCCTTCTGGTTTGGGCGGATCAGCGTGGCGATGAGTGCGATGGTGGCCCAGTCGCACAGGTTCATGGGAAATTCGTTGCCGAGGCCGAGCCAGCCGCGCTCGATGAAGAGCACGTACCAGGCGATCCAGGTGCCGATCAGCAGGCCGGCGAAGGCGAAGCGGATCACGGCGTCGGCGGCGGCCTTGGAATAGCGCCCGGCGGGCGCCAGCAGCGCCGGCACCGCGAAGGTCAGCGCGATCACGATCAGATGCTGATGCCCGAACAGGACGAATAGCGGGTGCATGGAAAACCCCTTCCCTGCGTGGAGCAGACCAGACTTGCCGTCCATGGCATTTTGGTGGCGGTGGCGCCGTCAGGACTCGCGGGCACGCCTGACAAAATCGACACGTTCGCGCACCGCGCGGCTGCGGTCGTCCGCCAGCAGGCGGATGATGTCGTCCGTGTTCGAGAGCTCACGGTGCAGGTCGACGAGCGCGGCGGCCGCGACACGCCGGACAGCGGCCGTACGGTCGAGCGCCGCGCGCGCCACCAGAAGCTCGCGGGCGCGCGGCCGTTCGACAGGACGTTCATCGAAGGATTGCACGGTTTCGAAGACATTGAACCTCTTGTCGATCCAGCGGCGGGTAAAGCCGGTTGGCCAGACCGCCTTGCCCGCGATCAGCGCCTGAACCGCGACGGCGCGCACGTCGGGCAAAATGGCGCCAAGGGCTAAATCGTGCAGATGGCGATCCATCGCCGGCCAGCGCAGCGCCCGCCGCAGGGTCGCGCCCATCGCACCGGACCGCGCCGCGCGCAGGATGTCCGCGACGCGCTCCAAGACATCGGGACGGGAAAACGCCGCGTCGAGCACGCCAAAGCCGTCCGTCACGCGGCTCCAGAGATATCGGCGTTCGAGGAGAAAAAAGCGCGGCACGCGCCACGATGGCGGGATCGGTGCCGGGAAATACGCGATGCGCGCATTGCTCCGCTGCCGACCGGACTTGCGGAACCCAATCGTTGAGGCGCCATACGATCGCCGTGAAGAAGAAGGCGTTCGGCGCAGCGCCCTGAATTGCCTTCAGCGCCGCCTCGCGCACATGGCCGTCGCGGTGAAAGAGAAACAGGAAGGCGAGAGCGGGCTGCGCGGCGAGCAGATCCCGATCGCTGGCCGCCTTACCCCAGCGCCGCAGAAGCCAAATCCGCGGTATCGGACGCCGGCGCAAATGCGCCATCGTGGCGATCTCGCTATCGGCGCGGACGATGACTCGCGGCGGCAACGCGCCGAGGCGCGCAAGAGCGTCGGCTAGCGCGGCCGGCTCGACCTTGTATGCGTCGAGATGGCCGCCGATGCGCTCGAGCGCGGCGACCACCGGTTCCGGCAGGATCGATCTTGGCGGATGTCCCATGCACGCAACGTAGCAAAGGGAGGTTGCCGGGCGTTAGTTCGCCGTGCGGCCGAAATAGTCCTTTGCCCACAGAAACAGGGCCAGGCCGGCCTCCTCGGCGGCGCGCAGATGCGCTGAATTCGTGCCGACGAGGAACGTGCCGCCGGGCGTGAGCTGGTGCTTGAGGATGAAGCGGTCGATGGCGCGGCCGAGCTTGCGCTCGTCGTCGAGCGCCGCGACCTCGTCGGCACGGGCGAGCAGCGCGGCGTCGATCTCGCCGGCGATGCCGAGCAGTATGCGGCAATCGTCGAGCGCGGCGATGCGCTGCGCCGCGGCGCTTAGCTCCGCCACCGGCATGCCGTCGAGCAGGAAGATCGCCGCGCCCAGATGGGTGCCGCGGTTCATCAACACGCCGGCATAGGAGCGGTAGTCGAGGCCGAGGCGCTCGGCGCGTTTGAGGCGGTGCAGCGCGATGGCGCGCGGCGGCGGCTTCCAGGCAGCGGCGTGCGCCTTGCGCCACACCCAGGCTTCCCAAGAAACGTCGAGCGCCGGACCGCCATTGTGGCCGATGCGCGCGCCTTGGGCTTGGTAAGGCGTGAGCTGGACCGGGAGTGTGCGCCTGTAAGCCATGACACCCGCAAACATGAGCGCCTAAGGATAGCAGAGCCGCCGCGCGGCGCGCTACAACACCCACGCCAATACGGGGGAATTCATCATGCTCGATCGCCGCCAGCTTCTGGGATCGGCCGCGGCGCTCGGCGCCGCCGCTTTCGCGCCGCCCGTGCTCGCCGCCGGCGGCGATGCGGCGGCGCTGAACCCGCTGTTCGAGGCGTTCTTCGAGGAGAATCTGCGCGCCAATCCGGAGCAGGCGACGCTGCTCGGCCTCGATACGGGCGTTCATGCCGATTTGCGTGGCAAGCTGCGCGACGAATCGGCAGCGGGGATCGCCCAGGCGAGGGCGCTGACCGCCGATCAACTCGCGCGCCTCAAAGCGATCGATGCCGGCAGACTGAGCGGCGGCGACCGCGTGAACTACGACACGGTGCTCTACACGCTCGACTCGCGGGCGGCGATGAACGGGTTCGACTATGGCGGCGCGGGCGGCGGCGGCGGCGTCTCGCCCTATGCGATCAGCCAGCAGACCGGCGCTTATCAGCAGGTGCCCGATTTCCTGGATACCAAGCATCCGCTCAACGACGCGAGCGATGCCGAGGCGTATCTGGCGCGATTGGAGGCCTTCGCGGACGAGATCGACGGCAATATCGACCGCGCCAAGCACGATGCGGCGCTGGGCGTGGTGCCGCCGGATTTCCTGCTCGACACCTCGCTCGACCAGATGCTGAAGACGCGGCTGCCGGCGGAGCAGTCGCAATTGGTGACCTCGATCGCGCGGCGGACCAAGGCCAAGAACATCGCCGGCGACTGGGAAGCCAAGGCGACGGCGCTCTACAACGGCAAGGTCGGTCCGGCGCTCGACCGGCTGATCGATCAGACCAAAGCGATGCGCGCCGCGGCGGTGCACGACGCCGGCATCTGGCGCCTGCCGCGCGGCGACGAATACTACGCCGCGGCGCTGCGCTTCTCGACCACGACCAGGATGACGGCGGACGAGATCCACAAGCTCGGGCTTGACCAAGCCAAGGAGATTTCGGCGCGGATCGATGGGCTGCTGAAGGCACAGGGACTCATGACGGGCACGGTGGGCGCGCGCATCGCGTCGCTCTACAAAGACCAGCGCTATATGTATCCCAACACCGACGACGGCAAAGTGCAGGCCATCGCGTACTGCAACGCGCAGCTGGCTGCGATCCGGCCGCGCCTGCCGCAGGCCTTCAAGCGGCTGCCGCCCTATGCCTTCGAAGTGCGGCGCGTGCCGGCGGCGACCGAAGCCGGCGCGGCGTCGGCATTCAGCCAGGGACCGGCGCTCGACGGCTCGCGCCCCGGCATCGTCTATTTCAACCTGCACGACAGCGCCGAGTGGCCCAAATGGCTGCTTTCGACCACCGTGTTCCACGAGGGCCTGCCGGGACATCAGCTCGAAGGCGGGCTGGCGCTGTCCAACGCGGCGCTGCCGCTGATCCGCAAGGCCAGCGGGTTCTCCGGCTATGCCGAAGGCTGGGCGCTCTATGCCGAACAGCTGGCCGACGAGCTGGGCATGTACGACGACGATCCTTTGGGGCGGATCGGCTATCTGAAGTTCCAGCTCTTCCGCGCCGGACGCTGCATCGTCGACACCGGCATCCATCATCTCAAATGGAGCCGCGAGCAGGCGATCCAGACCTTCGTCGAACTCGACGGCGACGCACCGGGCTTCGCGACGCGCGAGGTCGAGCGCTATTGCGCCACGCCGGGCCAGGCCTGCAGCTACAAGATCGGCCACACGGTGTGGACGCGGGCGCGCGCACGGGCACGCAAGGCACTGGGCGCGCAATACGACATCAAGGACTTCCACGAAGCGGGCCTCGGCTGCGGCCGGGTGCCGCTGGAGGTGCTCGACGGCGTGATCGACGGCTATATCGCAGGGAAAAGGCCCAGGCTGCGGCGCAACGCGCATCCCCATCGGCCGCGTCGCTAGCTATAACTAGACACCGTGCCCGCCTGCCCCTTGTTCGGGTGCAGCCCTCGCGGGAGACTCGCTTCATCCGGGTACGGAGCATCATGGCCAACGTCGCAGTGATCGGCGCCCAGTGGGGCGACGAAGGCAAGGGCAAGATCATCGACTGGC
>CAYXMO010000234.1:0-1217 GCA_964465935.1 uncultured Rhizobium sp. | reverse complement strand
ATCGGCGCCCAGTGGGGCGACGAAGGCAAGGGCAAGATCATCGACTGGCTCGCCGACCGGGCGCAGATGGTCGTGCGCTTCCAGGGCGGCAACAATGCCGGCCACACCATCGTGGTCGGCGACAAGACCTATAAGCTGTCGCTGCTGCCCTCGGGCGTGATCCAGGGCAAGCGCTCGATCATCGGCAATGGCGTGGTGGTCGATCCCTGGTCGCTGCTGGACGAGATCGCGCGCGTCGCCGCCGCCGGCATCCAGGTGACTCCGGAGGTGCTGGTGCTGGCGGAGAACGCCGTGCTGGTGCTGCCGATCCACAAAGAGCTCGACGCGGTGCGCGAATCGTCGAACTCGATCCAGGCGCTGGGCACCACCAAGCGCGGCATCGGGCCGGCCTATGAGGACAAGGTCGGGCGGCGCGCCATCCGCGTCGTGGATCTCAAGGATTTCGCCTCCCTGCCGGCCAAGATCGAGCGCCTGCTGGCGCATCACAACGCGCTGCGCCGCGGCTCGGGCGCCGAGGAGATCGACGCCGGCGGGCTGCTGGCGGCGCTCCGCGAGATCGCGCCGAAAATCCTGCCCTTCGCCGGTTCGAGCTGGCGCGAACTGGACGCGGCGCGGCGCGCCGGCAAGCGCGTGCTGTTCGAAGGCGCCCAGGCAGTGCTGCTCGACATCGATCACGGCACCTATCCCTATGTCACCTCGTCCAACACCGTGGCGGGACAGGCGGCGGCCGGCGCCGGGGTGGGGCCGCGCCAGATCGGCTATGTCCTGGGCATCACCAAGAGCTACACCACGCGAGTCGGCGAAGGCCCCTTTCCCACCGAGCAGAGCAACGAGATCGGCGAGAAGCTGGGGGCGCGCGGCAACGAGTTCGGCACCGTCACCGGGCGCAAGCGGCGCTGCGGCTGGTTCGACAGCGTGCTGGTGCGCCAGACCGCGATCACCGGCGGGATCGACGGCATCGCCCTGACCAAGCTCGACATCCTGGACGCGTTCGAGACGATCGAAGTGTGCGTCGGCTACCGGCTGGGCGGCAGGACGCTCGACTACCTGCCCGCCGACGCGGTGGAACAGGCGCGGCTGGAGCCGGTCTACGAGACGATGGCGGGCTGGAACTGTTCGACGCGCGGCGCGCGCAGCTGGGCCGAGCTTCCCGCCAACGCGATCAAGTATGTGCGGCGGGTGGAGGAACTGATCGGCGCGCCGGTGGCGCTGCTCTC
>CAYXMO010000233.1:0-5492 GCA_964465935.1 uncultured Rhizobium sp. | reverse complement strand
GGATAGAGATGCGATGTGCAGCGCAGCGACGATATTTTGTTGCCGCGCGAAAATAGTTTTCGGAGGCGTTTGGGGGTCGATCGCGTCGAGACAAACCGACAACTGTCATGGCCCGCAAAAGCGGGCCATCCAGGCGACGCCTTGCACGGCTCTACGAAGCCAGGTCGCAGTTCTTTCTGGAAGGATTGTGGCGCACAAACTGGATGGCCCGCTTTTGCGGGCCATGACAATGTGGTTGAGGGTCACTTCTACCCCCGCCGCTTGCGCTTGCCGCGCGCGACTTCGGTTGCCAGCGCGTCCATGCGCGGCAGCCAGGTGCTGCGGAAGCGGTCGAGCCAGGCGTCGACCTCGCGCAAGGGCGCGGTTTCGACGGCATAGATGCGGCGGGCGCCTTGCGCGCGGGACGAGGCGAAGCCGCTGTCGCGCAGCACCGCCAGATGCTGCGATACCGCCGATTGGGTGATGCCGAATTCGCGCCCGATCGCGGCGACGATCTCGCCCGAAGCGTGCTCGCCGCCGCTCAGCAACTCCAGGATACGGCGGCGGACGGGATCGCCGAGGACGTCGAAGGCGTGCATCGGTCCCCAATCAATCCTTGTGCTCGCCGCCGGTGTAGAACGCTGTCGTGCGCGCGGCGGCGGCCTTGGCCGCATCCGGCGGCGTGCCGCTCGCGATCGACGCCGCGCACCAGGAATCGCTGCAGGCGCGGTAGAACGATTTGCCTTCGTCGGTCATCGCCCAGGCCATGCCTTCCACCGGACCGCCCGCCGCGCCCGGGTTCTCCAGATGCCGCCCCAGGCCTAAGAAGCCGCCGTCCCAGCCGACGCCGACCGCGCCCGGTCCGAACTGATCCCAGAACTCCGGCGGCACATGCGCGGTGTGCTCCAGCCGCAGCTCGGTGCGCGGGCCCTGCGGCGCAAGATGCAGCGACAGCCAGCTCACCTGGCCGCCATGCTCCCAGGTGACCGAGACCAGGGTCGGCTTGTCGCAACGCGTGATCTTGCCGCCGGCATTGCCTTCGAATTTATAGGTTCCGCCCAGCTTGAGCTCGCCGCTGATCGGCAGGAACCAGCGCGGGATGCGCTCGGCGCTGGTCAGCGCGTCCCACAGATCGTCGATGCCGGTGTCATAGACGCGCGACGCGACCACCATCTTGGCCGGCTTGCCATCGCGCTCGACGTCGCGGACCTCGCGCACCACCGCGCCGACCGTGCGCGCCACATCGACCTTCATGCCGTCTCTCCTGAGTATCAGCGTCGACTGATATTAGCCGTTGCTAATATTTCCGGTCAAGCGAAACCCTGTGGTGTGGGGTCGAAAATGTCATGGCCCGCGACTGCGGGCCACCCGGGTGACGCAGCTTTACCGTCGAAAGCCAAGCGCACCACCTGGATGGCCCGCACCCCGGCGGGCCATGACACGTAGGGATGATGTCAGACCTTATGATTGCCGATCAGCCGCTCAATACGTGTGCGGCACCTTGGCATCGCCGGTCAGCACTTTCTTCTCCGCCTCCTTCACCGCGTGGGTGTCGGCGGTCGGGGCGTCGCTTTCGCGTTCCTGCGGCGCGCCGATGATGTGCTTGCCGCCCGAGAAGGACGGCGGATCGGATGCCGGAAAAGTGTCTTCCATCTGCCGGTCGACCTTCTCGTCCAGCTTCTGCTTCTTGATCGACGTGTTGATCGTCGCGGCGGGGGTCTTCTTGTCGTTTGTGACAGACATGGGTGTCCTCCGTTGTTCGCTGCAGGCGCGGATGCGCCCGCCTCGAACCCAAGAAAACGTGCTCGCGCGGCTTTGGTTGCCGTCAGCCGGTCAGGCGGGCCAGAACATGCGGGAAAAGCCCGAAAAGCCCGATCAAAATCAGATAGATCGCGACGAGATAGTTGAGGATGCGCGGCATCATCAGGATCAGGATGCCGAAGATCAGCGAAATCAGCGCCGGAATCGTGACGGAGTCGATATGCATGACGGTTCCCTCTTGGCTCAGTCGTTAACGCGCGAACAGCGGTTTCGTCACGGCGCCTTCAGCGACTCCAGGTGCAGCAGCAGCGTCTTGACGTCGTTGGTCAGGGCTTCGAGGGTTTCGGCCTGCTTGCGCTTGCGCGCTTCCTCGGCCGCTTCCTCGCTCTCGTCCTCGGCGATTTCGTCGATGTCTTCCTGGATTTCCTCGACGTCCTCCTTGATGCCCTCGACGTGTTCTTCCAGCTCCTCGACGTTCTCCTGGATGCTTTCGACGTCCTGCTCGACTTCCTTCAGGCTGGCGGCCTGCCGGTTGACGCTGAACTGGATGAAGATGGCGAGATAGATCGCCTCCAGCGACACCACCGTGGTCAGCACCAGCAGCATCGTGTCCCAGCCGACCAGGCGCGCGAAGGCGGCGGCGAAGAACGCGATGAACGCCACGGTATGGATCACCAGCGAGGCGGGCGAGCCGACCCAGACGATCATCCGCTCGATGCCGGCGGCGACGGCTGTGGTCTGCGGCGCGGTGGACTCAGTAGCGGCGGGTTGCGGCGCCGTGGAGGACGGTTGCATGGGCACGACCAAGGGCTGGCATTTGCGGGTGGCCCGGCGGCGTGCCGGCGGGACAGGCGGCACATGAGCCTGTTGGGCCGCGAAATCAAGAGCTTCGTCGTGACCAATTGTTCAGGATGTGCCAGCCTGAAGGCCGGGCAGGAGACGACCATGGCAACACGCATGCACACCCGGCTGGAAACGGTGGACAAGGCGCTCGATCCCAAGGCGATCACGATCGATCCGCTGACGCCGGTGATCGGGGCCGAGATCGGCGGCGTCGACCTCAGCCAACCCTTGTCGGCGCAGCAGGAAGCCGAGCTGCGCGCGGCGCAGGCGGCCTATCACGTGCTGGTGTTCCGCGACCAGGTCTTGAACAACGAGGACCACAAGCGTTTCGCGCGGCTGTGGGGCTCGCTCCACGTCCATCCCTATCACGTCAAGAAGATCGTGCCCGAGCATGCCAAGGGCGATGGCGGCGACAACGCCTTCGATCCCGAAATCCTGGTGGTCAAGGCCGACCAGAAATCCAAATTCGTCGCCGGCGAGGAATGGCATACCGATGTCAGCTGCGATATCGAGCCGCCGATGGGCTCGATGCTTTATCTCACGCAGACGCCGGCGAGCGGCGGCGGCGATACGCTGTTCATCTCGGCGGTGCGCGCCTATGAGGCGCTGTCGCCGGTGATGAAGGAGTTCGTCGGCAAGCTGAGCGCCACCCATGACGGGGCCAAGCCCTATATCGGCGGCTATGGCCAGGCGGCGCCGGAGGGCGGCTGGCCCAAGACGACCCATCCGGTGGTGATTACCGTGCCGTGGTCGGGCAAGAAATCGCTCTACGTCAATCGCGGCTTCGTCACGCGCCTCAACGAACTCGACCGCAAAGAGAGCGACGCGATGCTCGAGCTGCTGTGGAAGCACATCGAGGGTCATGTCGAATTCCAATGCCGGGTGCGCTGGAGGCCGAACACGCTGGTGTTCTGGGACAATTGGTGCACCCAGCATCACGCGGTGTGGGACTACTACCCCTATTCGCGCTACGGCCAGCGCGTCTCGATCGTCAACGGCCGGCCGGCGGCCTGAAATCCAGGGAGATTGAGCGATGTATGTCTGCGGCCTGGTGATCCCCGTGCCGGAAGACCAGATGGAGGCCTATCGCCAGTGGGCGCAGAACGGCGCCCGCTTCTTCAAGGAGTATGGCTGCTTGGAGATCGTGGAGTGCTGGGAGGATTTCGTGCCCGACGGCAAACAGACCGATTTCCGCAAGGCCGTCGCCGCCAAGCCGGGCGAGAAGATCGTCTTCACCTGGCAAGTGTGGCCGGACAAGGCGATGTTCCAGGCCGCCGAAGAGAAAATGCATCACGACCCGCGCATGGATAATGCCGGCACGCCGCCGTTCGACGCGGCGCGCCTGATCCTCGGCTGCTTCCAGCCGTTCGTCGCGCTGGGCCGGAACGAAGAGCAAGGAGTTGCCGCTTGAAAACCCGTGCCGCCGTCGCCGTTGCGAACGGTCGCGCGTGGTGAACCCCGTTCCGCGATTTCAGGACGCGTTCCTGGAGAACTTGGCATTTGCCTTTCGCAAGCGGCGCAAGGCGTTGACGCACCAGGTGCGGGTGGAATTCGCCAAAGTCTACGAGGCGGCAGGCTCGAAGGAGACCGAACGGCTTGAGGTCAGCGTCTTGCGGTACGACGACGCCTGGCTCCGCTTGCACGCCTGGCCCAACCGGCAGATTTGGCTCGATGCCCGACGGCGTGAGAAGACCGGTCCAAGATGGAGCTGGAGCTTCGAGGGGCGGCTCCTGGACGAACGTCTGGCTCCCGAGGTCGTCAAGGCGCTGGAGGAGACTATCGCGCTGCTCTTCGAGATGGACGCACCCCGAACCCATGTACTAAACGGGCCCTGGGCACGCCTCCTGGCGCAGGGTCCAAGAGCTGTTCGATGAGACAATCACCCGTGAGAACGACATGAAAACCCGTGCCGCCGTCGCGTTCGAAGCGAAGAAGCCGCTGGAGATCGTCGAACTCGACCTCGAAGGGCCCAAGGCCGGCGAGGTGCTGGTCGAGATCAAGGCGACCGGCATCTGCCACACCGACCAGTACACGCTGTCGGGGCTGGACTCCGAGGGACTGTTTCCGTCGATCCTGGGCCACGAAGGCGCCGGGATCGTGCGCGAGATCGGCGCCGGCGTGACCTCGGTCAAGCCGGGCGATCATGTCATCCCGCTCTACACGCCGGAGTGCCGGCAATGCAAGTCGTGCCTGTCGCGCAAGACCAATCTGTGCACCGCGATCCGCGCCACCCAGGGCAAGGGCCTGATGCCGGACGGCACCTCGCGCTTTTCGTACAAGGGCAAGACGATCTTCCACTACATGGGCTGTTCGACGTTCTCGAACTACACCGTGCTGCCGGAGATCGCGGTCGCGAAGATCCGCGAGGATGCTCCCTTTGATAAGGCTTGCTATTGCGGCTGTGGGGTAACCACGGGTGTCGGCGCCGTCATCAACACCGCCAAGGTCAAGCCGGGCAGCAACGCGGTGGTGTTCGGGCTGGGCGGCATCGGGCTCAACGTCATCCAAGGGCTGAAACTGGTCGGGGCGCAGATGATCGTCGGCGTCGACATCAATCCGGAGCGCGAGGATTGGGGCAAGCGCTTCGGCATGACGCATTTTGTGAATCCGAAGAAAGTGGACGGCGATCTCGTTTCCCATCTGGTGGCGCTGACCGATGGCGGCGCCGACTACACCTTCGACTGCACCGGCAACGTCACGGTGATGCGCCAGGCGCTGGAGGCGTGCCATCGCGGCTGGGGCGAGAGCGTGATCATCGGCGTCGCGCCGGCGGGCGCCGAGATCGCGACGCGGCCGTTCCAGCTCGTCACCGGGCGGGTGTGGCGCGGCACCGCCTTCGGCGGCGCCCGCGGCCGCACCGACACGCCGAAGATCGTGGACTGGTACATGAAGGGCCTGATCCAGATCGA
>CAYXMO010000232.1:0-5515 GCA_964465935.1 uncultured Rhizobium sp. | reverse complement strand
AACCTCTACAATTGCGACATGGCGCCGGAGGCTTCGACCTCGAAGCGGCTGCCGCGCCAGGCCACCTTCTGACCGAAAAACGACGCCAAGAAAACCACCATCGACAGCACGTCGCGGATGGGCAGCAGCCAGGCCGGGCCGGATGCGGCGGAAAAGGCCTTTTCCACACGATTTCTGAGGGTTAGCCGGGCCAGAACCGCCAGCAGGACGGCAGCGGCGGGAACCCAGAGCGCGCCGAGCAAGGCCAGCCCGGCCAGAGAGAGCATGAACGGATGGGCGATCAGGGTGCCCAGATGCGACCAGGGGCGCAGGATGCGGACGGTGCGGCTCCAGCGCAGCTCGTGATGGAAAAGGTCGGCCAGGGTCTCCTCGGTGCAGCGGTGGCTGACGGCGAGCGGGAGGACCTGGACGCGCAGACCGCGCTGGCGCACGGCGCGGCCGATCTCGAAATCGTCGGCGAGATAGTTGGAGAAGGCCTCGAAGCCGCCGGCCTGGTCGAGCGTGGCGCGGCGCAGCGCGATGGTCGAGCCGAGGCAAGCGTCGGCGACGCCCCACCAGCTGCCGAAGACCAGGTTGGGCAGGAAGTCGTAGCTCGTGCCCATCGCGGCCAGCGTCGACCAGGCGCTGGCGCCGGGACGGCCGGTGTAGGGACAGGTGACGGCACCGACGCCGGGCTGCAGCAGCGCGCCGACCACCTTGGCGAGATAGTCGCGCGGCACCGCGATGTCGCTGTCGCTGAGCACCAGCGTGTCGTATTTCGCGTGCTCGGCCATGTTGATCAGGTTGCAGATCTTGGCGTTGGAGCCGTAGCGGCGCTCGTCGATCACCAGCGCCATGTCGATGCCGGGATGGCGCGCCATCAGATGGCGGACGATGGGGATGGCGGGGTCGGACTGGCTCTGCACCCCGAACACGATCTGGATCGGCGCGGGGTAATCCTGGGCGAGGAAGGTGTCGAGATCGTCTTCCAGGCCGGGGGTATCGAAATGCAGCGGCTTGAGCAGCGTCACCGGCGGCAGCGCCGGCACCGAGGGCAGCCGCGCGGCGGCGAAGCGGCCGAGCACGCTCGCCGACAGCAGGACATAGAGCGACCCCGCCAGCGACAAGGCGACGAACAACCAGCCAAGGGTCTGCATTGCGAAATGCACCGCACGCGCTCCGGACGTCCCAGCCCCCGCTGCGACCCCTCATCTTCGCATTATCCGGCGGCGCAGCGAAACCCCAAGGCGATACGCGGTTAAGGCCCAGGCGGATTACGGCAGCGTTAGACTGTTGTTTCGCAAGGTGATTTCCTGAGGTTTCCCGGCCAGCGTCACGCCGATCCGCGCCCGTGCCAGCACCGTCTTGGCAGGGACCCTGAGGCGGACGGTCGCGGTCCTGGGCTTGAGGTCCAGCGGCGCCTCAAGGGCGGGGACGGCCACCGAGGCCAGCGGCTTACCGGCCGCGCTCGTCAGCGTGACGATGCCGGCCGGAGTCGGCTGGGCGCCGAGGCTGTGCAGCGTCACAGCGACGGTTTTTCCATCGACATGGACGTCGGCCGCACCGATGGCGATGTCGGGACGCGCGGCGACCGGCGGTGCGGGCGTCTTCAGCGTGAACGCGATGATCATCGTCTTATGCGGCGGCAAGGCGAGCGGGACATCGGCGCCGCGTTCGAAGGCCAACGACTTTGTGGCGGTCGCGCCGTCGGCCTTGTCGTCATTGTTGGCGTCGATGCCCGACACCATCGTCCAGACGCCGCCGGTGACGTTCTCGCCGGTCAGCGTCGCGGCGATGGGAGCGCTCGCGAGATTGTAGGCGATGACTTTGAAATGCGCCGGCGAGGCGTCCTGGATCAGGATCGCGACATTCTCCGCTGTCGTCGGCGGCCCGGCGAAGCGCCAACTGACAAGATGGCCGGGGAATATCTGGTTGCGGCGCAGCGCCATGCCGCCGAGACGCGAACGCTGCAGCAGGTCGCTGAACAGCTCGACGCGGTCGGACCACAACTCGCCTTCGGTGCACAGATAGAAGCGGTTGAGACCGGTGAGGATTTCGCTGCCGTAGAGGTCTTCAAGATATTTCTTGTCGCCGGTCGATTGCCAAGCGACGAAGCGGGCGAAGTCGACCGGGCGGGCGCCGTTGTCGCGCGCATCGCCGCCGCGGCCGGCATCGGCGGCCTTCACCAGATCGCGGCCCCAGGTCTCGCGCTTGCCGAGCACGTCGATGGCGCTCGAATTGATCAGCGTCAGCGGCGCGTGATCGCCCTTGGCGGCGACGCTTTCGATGGGCGCGAGATATTTGGCGTCGTTGGTCCAGCAATAAGCCGTCCACAGCAATTGCACGATGCCGGCCAGGCCGTTGCTGCCGGCGCTCAGCGTGCCGCGATCCGCGTCGCTCAGCGAATTGATGTCCTCGGGATAGACGGTCTCGCCCTTGTCGTTCTTTTTGCCGTGCGCGAGATAGGAATCGGCGAGCGCGAGCACCAGCGTCTTCATCGCCGGATTGCCGTTGTATTCGGCGAGCAGGATGCCGGGATGCAGGATCAGCGGCGAATAAGGCTTGGACCACGCCCAGGGGCCTTCGCGCACCACCCGCGTACCGCTGAACAGGCTGGAGAGAATGTGGGTGTGACCGGCGCCGGCCGGACCGGTGATCGATGCATAGCCGCGCGCCGTGTCCATCAGGCGCTCGATCGCTTTGGGATCGCCGTTCGCCAGATAGGCGTCCTCGGCGCGGGCGTTGATGCCTTCCTCGTAGGAATGCAGCTGGTCGGTGAGGATGGTGCCCAGCCCGTTGGCGATCATGCCGTTGGCGTCTACCGCGTCGGTCAGCGCGTCGAGGCTGCGCCTGATCTTATCGGGCTCGTCGCCCATCAGCGCCAGCGGCGGCCATTGCTCGGTCAGATCGTCGTCATCGGAGATGCCGCCGCCGAAATCGCCATAGGACGATTGGCGCCGGTCGATCCACCAGTCGATGAACTGGCGCACGAGCTTCAAGTCCTGCACCTGGCGCGCGGCCCAGAGCGGCACGCCCTTGGGGGTCGGCGGCAGCGCGGTGACCGGCTCGCCGGCCTCGGGGCTGATCTCGGCCCAGTATTGCCGCGCGATCACGTTGCCGGGATCGGCGGCGAGCAGATCGGTGATCTCGCGGTAGAAGCGTTCGTAGCGGGCGAGCGCGCGGGTGGAGGTGTGCTCCTCGACGAAGAAGGCGAAATTGTCGCGCATCTGGGCGAAGCGGTCGGCGATGTGCTCGGGCAGCGCCTGGGCGCGCGGCTTGAAAACGAGGCGGAGGCGGGCGCCGTCGAGCGACGCGGCGGAGAAATCGCCGGACGCGGCGGCGATGGTGAGATAGAGCGAGGTGTCCGGCGGCAGGATGCGGTCGCGGGTGTCGAGGAACAGCGTGCGTGCCTCGCCCGGTTTCACGCTGACCGAGATGTCGAACATGTTGCGCGCCGGCCAGATCGGGTCTTTGACCTGGATGTTGAGCGGGATCAGACCATCCTTCGCCGGCTTCGCGTGGAGCGCCGGGATCGCGATCTCGACGCCGTCGAGGCCGGCATTCATGTTGGCCCAGCCGTAACCGTAATGGCTTTGCGGCAGACCGGGGCGCGGGTCACGCAGGTCGGCGGGAATCAGGACATGAACGATGGGAAGCGACGGCGCGGCGCCGGCGGCGCGGGGCGACGCGGCGGCGCCATCGGGCAGCGCGACGACGGTCTGGCGCTCGTCGGGCACGAAACGTCCGCGCACGAAGCGGTTGAGGTCGTCGAGCGTCGGATAGGCGGCGGGATCGGCGGATGCCTTGATGGTGTAGCTTAGCGTCTGCGCGCCGGCCGGGATCGTGCCGGGCGTGACGTCGTAGGCGGCGACTTCCTGGAGCGGATTCTCCTGCGTGACATTGTCGAAGCGCAATTGGCCGCCGGTGTGGGCCGCGAAATCAATGATCGAACGTTCGAGACCTACGGGGCGCGTGGCGAGCGGTCGCTCGGCGCCTTTCGCGGGAATGAATGTGAAAGTGCCCTCGGCGGTGCCCTGCACTTCCAGATGGTTCCACGGCTCGTTCGGCAGCATGAACGTCACCGCCTTGCCGCCATCGACATAGACGTTCCAGTCCGGCAACTCGAAATAATCGTGGCGGCCGGGGAGGCGCGAGCGGTTGTAGACGCCGGGCCAGGTGGTCTCCGGGATGCCGTCATTGGCGCCCATCATGCGTTCCTTGACATCGCGGGCGTCGGTGAACTCGACCTTGCGGATGCGGGTCGCCGCCGCTGCGAGATAGGCGGGCGGCGCGCCGGTCCAGCCGTAGCGCGTGTCCCATTCGTCGCGCCAGCGCGGATCGGCGAGGCCGCGGACCGGCGCCGGATCGCTCGCGGCGTCGCCTTGCGCCAGCGCCGCGATGCTCTTGTCCGACAGCGCGTGATCGTAAATCGACAATTCGCCGACGTCGCCGCCGCGCATGTACTGATACGCCGTCTGCACCTGCATCGGGCCGATGGTGCGTGAATGCGGGCCGAACTGGTCGAGCGCGGTGTCGTAAACGCCGGGCTTGGCGAGCTCACCCGCCAACTTTCCATCGACATAGAAGCGGATGCCTTGGGTCTCGTCCCAAGCGAGCGCGAGATGGACCCATTGGCCGGGCTTGGGCGGCGGCAGCGCCGCCGAGACACGCACGCGCGCCAGGCTGGCGTCGGTCACCATCGCGTCGAAACCGTGGCCGTTCCAGTCGATGCGCAGCCAGGTCATGTCCCACGAGGTGTGATCGCCATAGCCGACGCGGAAGATCGGAAACGGCGCCGCGCCCAGCGGGTCACGGGCGCGCCACTGAAAGGCGAGCGTGCCGCGTTGGGCATAGATGTTGCCGGCGGCGTGCCACGACACCACGCCGTCATCGGCAAGCTGGAGATAGGAGCCGGCCTGGCCGCCGGGTAGCACCTTCACGCGGTCGGCGATGTTGGGCGCCGCGTCGCCGCGGGCGATGTCGGCGGTAAGGCCCTGGTCGAAGGAGAGATGGAAGAGAAGGCCGCTGTCGGATGGCGCCGGCGCGGCAGAGGCGGCGAGCGCGGCGCAAGCCGCCACGACCAAGCCACGCGCTACCCCGCCCAAGAGCCGCATCGTTTCCATCCCAGTTTTCCGAGATGGTAACCGGTGTCAGAGAGGGTGGGAAGTGAAGCGCAGTTCATCCTCCCCCTGAAAGGGGGAGGTACCGAGCGCAGCGAGGGGTGGTCTGCCGCTTGCACGACGTCCCCCTCCGGCCCTTCGGGCCACCCTGCCGGGTTCGCTGTTGCTCACCCGGCCTTCGCACGCTGTCGCTACGAAGCCCCTTTCAGGGGAAGGATTTTCTGCTACGCGTCGAACTGGATGACGGACCGCGCGATCTCGCCGCGTTTCAGTTCCTCGAAGGCGCCGTTGATCTCGGCGAGCTTGATGCGGCGGCTGATCATGTCGTCGAGCTTGAGCTTGCCGCTCATGTAGAAATCGACCAGGCGCGGCATGTCGACCGGGAAGCGGTTGGAGCCCATCAGCGAGCCCTGGAT
>CAYXMO010000231.1:0-5539 GCA_964465935.1 uncultured Rhizobium sp. | reverse complement strand
GTCTGGTCGATGAACAGCGGCGTCGATTGCGCGCTGATCACCGTGCCGGCGCGGAAGAGATAGACCTCGACCGTGTAGGTGCCGCGCGGCACCGTCGCCGGCACCGGGATGCGGGCGCGGAACAGCGTCTGGCTGAGCAGCTCGACCCCGCCCGGCGCTTCGCCGTACAGCCCGTCGCGGGTCTTGTGCCGGATCAGCGCCTCGCGGAACGGGTTGGGATCGTGATGGCTGAAGATGTGCTCCGGCTTGATGTTCTCCAGCCCAACGCTGTGCGCCTGCAGCGTGTAGCTCGCGGCGATCTGGTCGACCGGCCTTGTGCTGGCGAGGAAATAGTAGGACGGCATGCCGACGAGCTTGGCCTGGTCGCGGTTGAGGAAGATGCCGGCGACGCGGTCCTTCTTGCGCACCGTCATGACGGCGTCGGGGCCGCGCACGATCACCACGATGTCGCGGCTGCCGGTCTCCTCGGGATGCTCGATGGCGCCGAACACCACGATGTCGGTGCCGGTGTAGTTCGAGGTGATCTGCACCGTGTCCTGCGACAGGCCGGAGACCAGGTCCTCCGACGCCAGCGCGGGCGCGGCGGCCAGCGCGAGCATCGCCAGGATGGCCGCCGCGCGCCTCACGGCAGCACCGTGGTGACGGAGAACGGATCGTCCGGCCGCAGGACGAGACCGAGGAAGAGCCGTATCGCCACCGCCAGCACCAGCAGCGCCAGCAGCAGGCGCAACTGCTCGCCGCGCAGCCTGGCCCCGATGCGCACCCCGAACTGCGCTCCGATCACGCCGCCGACGATCAGGAACAGCGCCAGCACGATGTCGACGGAGAAGTTGGTCGTCGCCTGCAGGATCGTCACCGCCGAGGTCACGATGATGATCTGGAACAGCGACGTCCCCATCACGACATTGGTCGGCATGCGCAGCAGATAGATCATCGCCGGCACCACCACGAAGCCGCCGCCGACGCCCATGATCGCCGACAGGATGCCGACGCCGAAGCCGATCAGCACCGGCGGAATGACGCTGATATAGAGCCGCGACTCGCGAAAGCGCATCTTGAACGGCAGGCCGTGCATCCACAGATGCTGCGTCCGCCGCGCCGCCGGCGCCCCGCCGCGCGAGGCACGCAGCGCCGCCAGGCTTTCGTTCAGCATCAATCCGCCGACGGTGCCCAGCAGCAGCACATAGCTCGCCGACACCAGCAGGTCCATCTGGCCGTAGCGGCGCATCACGGTGAACAGCCACACCCCGAACACGGTGCCGCAGAGCCCGCCCGCCGCCATGACGCCGCCCATCTTCAGGTCGAGCGAGCGCTTGCGCCATTGCGCGATGGCGCCCGACATCGACGAGGCGGTGATGTGGCTCGACGTGGTGGCGACCGCGACTTCCGGCGGCACGCCGTAGAAGATCAGCAGCGGGGTCAGCAGGAAACCGCCGCCGACGCCGAACATGCCGGAGAGAAACCCGATCCCTCCCCCCATGCCCAGCACGATCAGCCAATGGACCGACATCTCGGCGATGGGCAGATAGATTTCCATCGAACGCGCTGAATCGAGTGTGAAAGGGCCGCCGAATCGAACAGCCCCAAGCCGTTTTGGAATGTGCGCGCGGGAGAGTCCGCGGTCAACAAAATAGGATCGAAAACAGGCAGATGCGAAGCGCAGGTCCGCCTCCCCCGCGCGCGCGAAGCGCGCTGGTGGGGGAGCTAGCACCGTTAGGTGCGAAGGCCGGAGGGGGAAATCTTACTGCACCACGTCCGCCATCGCCGGCGCCATGTTGGAGCGCGGGTCGAGCGGCTGGGCGCGGAAGGCCTGGGCGGCGTGCTCGGCCGCGGCCTTGTCGTCGGCGGAGAGCTGGGTCGCCAGCGCGTCGATGCGCGACTTGGACTCGGTGTCGCCGCCGGCCGCCGCGATGGCGTACCACTTATAAGCGTCGAGCAGGCTCTGCGGCACGCCGAGACCGCGCTCGTAGAGCACGGCGAGATTGAACTGCGAGTCCGACAGGCCGAGCGCCGCTGCCTTGGAGAACCAGCGCGCCGCTTCGGCGAGATTCTTGGTCGTGCCGTTGCCCGAGGCATAGGCGACGGCGAGATTGTGCATCGCCTTGCGGTTACCGGCCTGCGCCGCGAGCTGGTACCAGTGCACCGCTTTGGCGACGTCCTGGGTCACGCCGCGGCCACGCTCATAGAGCGTGCCCAGGCGATATTGCGCCACGGCAAGGCCCTGCTCGGCGGCGCGCTCCAGCCATTTGGCGGCGTCCGGTTCGCTGACCGCGATGCCGTCGCCGTCGAGATATTTGAGACCGACCACGAGCTCGGCCTTGCCGTTGCCGGCATTGGCGAGCTGGGTGAGCTTGTCGAGCGGCGTCACCGCCTGCGCCGGCTTGCCGGGAACCGGCGTCACGGCGTCGGGCGGCGTGCCGGGCACGGTGTGGATCGGCGACGGCTTGATCTCATGCGGCTGCAAGGGACGCACGCCGGCCGGCTTGGTCTCGGCCGGAATGACGATGCGCGCCGGCGGAACCGTGGCGTCGCCGGTCTCGCCCGGCGGCAGAGCGGCGGACGGCACCGGCGCAGCGGCCGGCTTGTTGAACAACACGCTGACCGTGTGGGTCGAATTCGACGACAGCTTCTGGCTCAGGATGGCGCCGCCGGCGATGGCGACGATGGTCATCAGCGCGATGATCGCGATCCAGATATAGGTCTTCTTGCTGCTCGCCTTGGCCGGCTTGGCCGGATCGGCCGAAGCCGCGCCCCAGGAGAACCCGCCGGCACGGCTGCCGCGCTCGGCTTCGGCCTGGGCGGCGGCGGCGCGGGCCGAACGGCGGGCGGCGGAGAGATAGGAGTCGGGCTCGACCACCGGCGGCGGAGCTGCGGCGGCGAAAGGATCGGCGGCGAGGCTGCCGGCACCGAACACCGCTTCGGCGCCGAAGGCGGCGGGCGCGGCGCCGTCGAACGCTGGCGCGAAGGGATCGGCGCTGACCTGGAACGGCGGGTGCTCGGGCGGCGCCATTTCCGCGAAGGGCGGCGGATCGAAGGCTTGCGGGAAGGGCGGGGCGGCGCCGCCGGTCAGGCCTTGCGGCAGGACATCGACATGCCGCACCGCGGCGCCGTCGTTCATCGCGGCGCGCAGCTCGGCGACCTGCTCGCGCTGGCGCGTCTCGGCGGCTTCGATGCGCTGGGCGAGGCGCTTGATGTTGTCTTCCAGGCCGGAATCGCCGCGGCTCGTGTCGAAGCGGCCGACGATGTCGCCGAGGCTGCGCTCGATCCCCGACAGGCGGCGGTCGATCGCCGGATCGGTGCCGCGCTGCTCCAGCTTGGCGAAATTGTCTTCCAGCCGCGCGATGGCGCTCTGCGTTTCGGCGGCGCGGCGCAGCGCCGTGGCGTCCTCGTCCTTGCGGCTTTCGATGCTCTGCAGCGCGTGGTTCAGCGCGTCGTTGCTCGACTGCGCCGCGCGCTCGACCGAGCGCAGCCGGTCGTCGATCGCCGAGACATGGCTGAGGCGCTGGTCGATCTGCGCCACCTGATGATCGATCTGCGCGATCTGCGAAACGCGGCTGTCGAGCTGGGCGATGCGCGAGTCGAGGGCGCGGGTATTGGCTTCGGATTCGGTGCGCGCCTGGGCCAGGCGCCCGGCGAGGGATTCGAGATTGGTCGCGAGCGACGAGATCTGCGTCGCGGACTGGTTGGCGGTGCCGGCGATCTGCTCGGCGAGGCGCGAAAGGCCCTGGTGCAGGCCCTTGATCGCGTCGCGGGTGCCGTCGCTCGCCGACGAGCGCTCGACGCGCTCGAGCCGGTCGGCGAGGCTCATCACGCTGCCGCCGAGCTGGTCGAAGGACTGCGCCTGCTCGCGCGCCGCGATGTTGATCTCGCTCGCGGCCTTGCTCATGGCGCGGTTGTTTTCGGACTGGTTGCGCTCGGTCGACTCCAGGCGGCGCGCGACGTTGCGCAGCTGCTCTTCGATGCGGCGGTAGACGTCGTTGCTCTGGGTCTCGGAGCGCGCCACGTCGGCGAGCATGTTCTCGGTGTCGCGGCGGCTGGCGGCGGCGCGCGGCTCGGCCCCGGCGGCGAAGCCGCCAGAGTTTGGTTGCGCGGCGTAGCCGTTGCCGTTCGAGGTCCATTGTTCACGGGCTGGGGTCATGTCGTCCGGCGTGTCGGAAAAGCTGCGGAGGATTCTCCGGGTCATCCATTCGCCGACCGACAATCCCTCGCGCCGTGCCGCGGCTCTCGCCGCTTCGCGCGCCTCGGGCGGGATACCCGCCACGTTCCAAGGAATGTCAGGCCGCATTTCGACTCACTTAGCACCGCACCCGCTAACATAAGTACCGGTGTCAAGATGTAGTGTAAAGAATGGTTTAGCACCCGATGGGCAGCGGCCACTCCGACGGACCGTTGCTCGGGCCTAACTTCGCCGATCAGCGTTAATGGGCGGTTAGCGGCCGACCCCGGCCTTGGCCAGTTCGGGGCCAAGCCGCCCCGTCGCCCAGAACCCGAACATGCGGAAGTCCGAGACCAGCGACCACAGCGGGTAGGTGAAGGTCGCCGGGCGGTTATGCTCGACGAAGAAATGCGCCACCCAGGCGGGGCCGTAGCCGGCGACGAGGGCGCCGAGCCCGATCCAGCCATTGCCGGCGACCAGCGCCGCCACGGCGCAGGTCACCGCCGCGCCGGTGCCGAAATAGTGCAGGGCCCGCGTCGCCGGCTTGGCGTGCTCCTGCAGGTAGTAAGGCCAGAAATCGGCATAGCTCGCGATCGGGCGGTTGGCGTGCGTCGTGTCGGCCATCAATGCGTCCCCTGGCTGCCGCGCAGCGCCTGTTCCGGCTTGGGCCGCGGCATCGCGTCCTTGCCCGCCTTGGGCGAGGGCACCGGCGTGATCGTCGGCGGCACCGGATCGTCGGGATGGGGGCCGAGGCCGAGATCGGTCGAGAACAGCTGCGTCACATACACCGTGTCGCCGTTCACCGCGGCGCCGACGCCGGTCTTGTTGTAGTCGGCGAAGGAGAGGTTCTCCTTGTGCGGCGCGCTCGCCAGCCAAGTGTCGACAAAGCGGCGCGCGAAGCCTTCGACGTCGACGCCGAGCGCTTTCTGGTAGTGCTGCGCCGCGATGTTCTCGCCCAGAATCCCCTGGAAATGCGCGTCTTCCGCCATCAGCAGCGTCGCCGAGGTGTCGCCGTTGGGCGCGGTGTGGGCGATGTAGTTCTTGTCCGCCATGTCCTGGGCGCGCTGGCGCGCGATCGCCGAGAGTTCGGGGTCGATCATCAGGAAGCGCGCATTGGGATCGGTTCGCGCCCGCGCGTCGGCGATCATCACCGCGATGCGCTGCTCCAGCGCCGGCATCAGCGTCTTGGGGTCGGGCGGCGGCGGCCGCACCGCCGTCTCGAAGGTCGAGCAGCCGGCCAGCAGCAACAGAAGCGACGCAACGGCGAGCTTGCGCATCTTATTGCAGGATCTCGAACAGCCCGGCCGCGCCCATGCCGCCGCCGATGCACATGGTGACGACGCCGTACTTGGCCTTGCGCCGCCGCCCTTCGAGCAGCAGGTG
>CAYXMO010000230.1:0-5552 GCA_964465935.1 uncultured Rhizobium sp. | reverse complement strand
TACATCGTCGGCAGGCCGGCATTGGCCTGCGCCACCAACTGGCGATAGACCGCTTCGGGCATGTTGTCGGCGAAGACCGCGGCGGCGAGCGAATTGGGATAGTGGCGGACCTTGGCGTTGAACACTTCGCCCATCACCTGGGCGGTGAGCGTGGCGCCGAGCGTGCCTTCGTATTTCTTCCACATGCCCCAGAAGGCGTCGAACACCGCCTTGCGGTCGGCGCGCACCGCCGACTGGCGGTATTTGGAATAAGTGCCCTGCTCGATCTTGACGGTGGTGCCGTCGGAGAGCTTCACGCTCGGGAACGGCGCCTCGGCATTGGCGAGGACGCTGTAGATCGAGTTGGGTTGCGACAAGACATCGCCGGCCGACGCCAGCACGGCTTCGGACTCGCCCGACAGCGTGTGCGGCGCGCCGCGCAGGACGTTGTCGAGATAGAAGCCGAAGCGGCGGGCGAGTTCGGGCTCCTGGGCTTCGAATTTGTGGACCCTGGCGGCGCCGACGCCAAGAATCTCCGGCGTCGACCACGAGGTCTTCTCGCTGAACTGGGTGAACAGCGAAGCGGCGAGCTGCTGGCGCTCCTGGTTGGCGGCGATGCGGACGTCTTCGTCGGCCTTCAGGTTGGCATAGGCGGCCAGGCGGGTGATGGCGCGCTGCAGATCGCTGAAAGCGCTCAGCGCCGCCAGCATGTCCTTGGCGCTCTTGCCCAGCGTGCCTTTGTATTTGTCGAGCCCGGCAAGGGTCCCCTTGATGCGGTCGCGCTCGGCGGTCCAGGCGTCGGCGCTGGGATAGAGGTCGCTGAGGTCCCACATGTAAGCCGGATCGACGGGTGCCGGCGGCGTGACTGCCAGCGCGAGGATGGTGCTGCCGGCAGCGGCGGCAAGAGCCAGGGCGGCAATCCGGATCGGCTTCATGGCAGGTCCTTTTGGCAAGGGATCGTTCGAAATTCGCGCCGTTCCCTAGCACATCGCCGGGCAGGCGCCAGGGGGCTGACGAAAGCGTGAGCATGGCCCGCAGGGATCGTTCACCGCTTGCGGCGTCATTGTTGCTTTCTTGCCGCCCCCCGCGCTTGCTAGGGTGCCGGCTCATCCCAAACGCCAAGGATTCGATGTCCTCAAACCCCTTCTTCGAAGACTGGACGACGCCGTTCGGCGCTCCGCCTTTCGATCGCATCGCGCCTGAGCATTTCATGCCGGCCTATGACAAGGCCCTGCCCGCGCATGCTGCTGAGATCGCCGCCATCGCGAACAATCCGGCGGCGCCGACCTTCGAGAACACGATCCTGGCGCTGGAGGACAGCGGCAGGCTGCTGAACCGGATCGAGTCGGTGTTTCACAACCTCGCCAGTTCCCACACCAACGACGCGATCCAAAAGATCGAGCGCGACATGGCGCCGGTCATGGCCAAGCATTGGAACGACATCTACATGAACGCGGCGCTGTTCCGGCGCATCGATGCGCTCAAGCAGGACGAAGCCGCGCTGGCGCTGGATGCAGAGCAGCTGCGCGTGCTGGAGCGCTATCACCTCGACTTCGTGCGTGCCGGCGCCAAGCTGAAGGGCGCGGCGAAAGCGCGGCTGGCGGCGATCGTCGAGGAACTGGCGAGCCTGGGCACCGATTTCGGACAGAACGTGCTCGCCGACGAGCAGGCCTATGTCCTGCCGCTGTCGGAGAGCGACCTCGCCGGCGTGCCGGATTTCGCGCGCGAAGCGGCGGCGGAAACCGCGAAGGAGCGCGGGCTGGACGCCGCCTATGCCGTGACGACATCGCGCTCCAGCGTCGAGCCGATCCTGAGCTTCGCCGACAATCGCGACCTGCGCGAGAAGCTGTTCAAGGCCTGGGCGGCGCGCGGCGACAATCCCAACGCGCACAACAACGGCAAGCTGATCGGCGAGATGGTGCGGCTGCGGGCGGAGCGGGCGAAGCTGCTCGGCTATCCGACCTTCGCGCATTACAAGCTCGCCGACACCATGGCCAAGACGCCGGAGGCGGCGCGGCATCTGCTCGAACAGGTGTGGGCGCCGGCGCGGCGCCGCGCCTTGGAGGAACGCGACGCACTGCAGGCGGTGATCGCGCAGGACGGGCAGAATTTCGCGCTGGAGGCGTGGGACTGGCGCTACTACGCCGAGAAGCTGCGCAAGGAACGCTACGATCTCGATGAAGCCGAGGTCATGCCCTACTTCCAGCTCGACAAGATGATCGAAGCGGCGTTCGACACCGCGCGCCGCTTGTTCGGCCTCGACTTCGCGCAGCGCACGGACGTGCCGGTCTATCACCCCGATGTGCGGGTATGGGAGGTGACGCGCGGCGGGGCGCATGTCGGGCTGTTCTACGGCGATTATTTCGCGCGCAGCTCCAAGCGCGGCGGCGCCTGGATGAGCTCGTTCCGCGACCAGGAAAACTTGAGCAAGCCGGTCACGCCGCTGATCGTCAACAATTGCAACTTCAACAAGGGTGAGCCGGCGCTGCTGTCCTTCGACGAAGCCAAGACGCTGTTCCACGAATTCGGCCATGCCCTGCACGGGCTGCTGAGCCAGGTGCGCTTCCCGCGCCTGTCGGGCACCAATGTGGCGCGCGATTTCGTCGAGCTGCCGTCGCAAATCTACGAGCACTGGATGGATGTGCCGCAGACGCTGGAGCGCTTTGCGGTGCATGCTGAGACCGGCGAGCCGATCCCCCAGGCGCTGATCGCCAAGCTCAACAAGGCGCGCAATTTCAACAAGGGCTTCGCGACGGTCGAATTCCTCGCCTCCGCCTTCGTCGATCTCGACTATCACGCGCTGGAGAATCCCGGCGCGCTGGAGGTGGCGAAATTCCAGCAGGCCTCGCTCGACCGCCTCGGCATGCCCAAGGAAATCGCGATGCGGCATGCCAGCCCGCATTTCCAGCACATCTTCGCCGGCGACGGTTATTCCGCCGGCTACTACTCCTACATGTGGTCGGAGGTGCTGGATGCCGACGGGTTCCGGGCGTTCGAGGAGACCAAGGACGTGTTCGACCCGGCGACGGCGCAGCGGCTGCACGACTATATCTATGCGAGCGGCGGGACGCGCGATTTCGCCGACGCCTACCGGCTGTTCCGCGGCCGCGATCCCAAGATCGATGCGCTGCTCGAAGGGCGAGGATTGGCGGCATGAAACCCTTCGCGTTGCTGCTGGCCGCGCTGGTCGTCAGCGGACCCGCCATGGCCGTTCCGGCGCCGCGGCTCGCGCTCGGCAGCCTGGCGGAACTGCCCGTCGTCGAGATGCGCCCCTATGACGAAAGCGCCAACGCCGAGGCCGATCTCGCGGCGGCGTTCGCGCGGGCGCGCAAGAGCCACAAGCGCGTGCTGATCGACATGGGCGGCAATTGGTGCGCCGACTGCGTCATCCTCGCCAACCTGATGCAGTTGCCGCAGATGAAGCCGTTCCTGGCGGCGCATTTCGAGACGGTCGTGATCGATGTCGGGCGCATGAAGAAGAACCTGCAGATTCCGGCGCGCTATGGCGTGACGCTGGACGGCGGCGTGCCTGCGATCCTGGTGGTGACGCCGCAGGGCAAGCCGCTGAACGGCGCCAGCCTTTCGGCCCTGGAAGATGCGCGGCACATGACGCCCCAGCGGCTGGCCGATTGGCTGGCGCAGTGGGCACAATGAGCACGGTGCACGTTTCGAAGCCCGCGGCGCATGTCGCGCTGCTGGAAATCGACAATCCGCCGATGAACGCGCTGGGCCGCGCGGCGCGCGCCGCCTTGCTGGCCGCGCTGGACGCGATCGACGCCGACCACGACATCCGTGCCGTGATCCTGACGGGACGCGGCGACAGGGCGTTTTGCAGCGGCGACGATCTGAAGGAACAAGCCGAAGCGCAGAAGGCCAAGAGCAGCGCGCATCTGGGCGAGTTCGGCCGCGTGCTGGAGCGGATCGAGAGCCACCGGCTGCCGGTGATCGCGGCGATCAACGGCTGGTGCCTGGGCGGCGGGCTGGAGCTGGCCAGCGTCTGCGACATCCGCGTCGCCTCGGCGGCGGCGCGGTTCGTCTGCTCCGGCGTCAATGTCGGCTTGATGGCATCGGCCTACCGGCTGCCGCGGCTGATCGGCGTGGCGCGCGCCAAGCACATGCTGCTGACGGGCTCGCCGATCGACGCGGCGACGGCGGACAGGTTCGGCCTCGTCACCGCCGTGCACGCGCCCGAAGCGTTGATGGCGGAAGCCGCGGCGCTGGCGAGCCGCATCGCCAGCCGCGCGCCGCTGTCGGTCGAAGCGACCAAGCGCACCGCGGCGCTGGCGCCCGATCTTTCGCCGGAGGAAGCCGCGGCGGTGAACGCCAAGGAACTCGCGGTGCTCGGCCGCAGCGCCGATCACAAGGAAGCGCTTGCCGCCTTCGCGGCAAAGCGCGAGCCCAGCTTCAAGCGCGAATAAGCCCGTCCTTCGGCTTGATCGGCGCAGTCGACGGGAACACCGCGGCGAGTTGCGCGCCGCTTAGTCCCATGTGATCGCGCAGCACGCCAGTGGCGATGCTGCGGAAATCGGCCGTCGGCTTGAGGTCGCGCGCCTGATAGAGGTCGGCGGGCCGCAGCCCCGGCCAGTCGGCGATCACGCGGCCGCCTGTGACCGCGCCGCCGGCGGCGAACACCGCGCCGGCGGTGCCGTGATCGGTGCCCTGCGTGCCGTTCATCGCGACGGTGCGGCCGAACTCGCTGACGACGAGTACCGCGGTGTCCTTCCACACCGGTCCCAGTCCCGCCTTCAGCGCGGCAAGACCGCGGTCGAGGGTGAGCAGGTTGGTGGAGAGCGGGCTGAAGGGGCCGGCCTGGTTCACATGCGTGTCCCAGCCGCCGATCTCGACCATGGCGATACGCTCGCCGTCCGGGCTGGTGAGGAATTTCGCCGCCGCCGTCATCAAGCCGATGAAGGCGCGGGCGCCGCCGCCATCGCCGCCACCGCCGCCCGCAGCGACGCTGTTGGCGCCTTGGGCGCTGGCGAAGTTCTGTGCCAGTTGCGGATCGGTTTCGCCGTAGAGCATGGCGAGACGCTGCACCGTGTCGGCGTCCGGCGGCGGCAGCAGCGACGGCGCCCAGGACGTCACCGGCGCGGACCCGCGCATCATCAGCGGCATGTGCGAGTTGAGCGCCACGCCCAGGGGCTTGCCGGTGCCCGGGATCTGCGCCAGAGCGCGGTTGAGCCAGCCGGTGTCGAGGCCGTAGGGCTGCTCCGAGCCGTTCTCGAGCAGATTCTGGCCGTCGAAATGCGAGCGGTCGCGATAGGGCGTCGCGGTGGCGTGAAACACGATCAGCTCGCCGCTGTCGTACAGGCCTTTCATGCCGCTCATATTGGGATGCAGCGCGAACATCGAGTCGAGCTTGAGCGTATTGGGCAGCGCCAGCTCGGTGCGGGCGCTCTCGAAGCTCGGATCGCCGACCGCCGGCACGGCGGAGAGACCGTCCATCGCGCCGCGCAGCAGGATGACGACCAGCCGCTTGTTGGTGTCGGCGGCAGCAAAGGCGACGAGCGGCAGGCTCGCCGCCGCGAGGCCGGCGCCGAGAAGTCCAAAGGTCTGTCTGCGCGTGACCATGC
>CAYXMO010000229.1:0-5561 GCA_964465935.1 uncultured Rhizobium sp. | reverse complement strand
CCCAAAGAGGCCATGAGCAACCCGCAAGACGCTCGAATCGCTGAGCTTTTCCGCGCCGCCGAGCATGCCTTGCAAAGCGGTCGCGCCGACGAGGCGGCGCGGCTATGGACCCAGGTGCGCACCCTTCAGCCGGCCAATGCGCGGGCGCTTTTCCACCTCGGCCAGCACCAGCTGCATCGCAGCGATGCCCGCGGCGCCCGCGTGCTGTTCGAGCAGGCCGCGGCCGCCGATCCGGGCAGCCCGGTCATCCCGCTCAACCTCTCCGCCGCTTGCCGTGCGCTCGGCGACGCCCAGGGCGAACTCGCCGCGCTCACCCGCGCGCTCAGCATCGACGCGTATTTCTTCCCGGCCTTGCTCGCCAAGGGCATGTATTTCGACCGGCTCGGCGACCGCCGCCAGGCAGCGCAGGTCTACAAGGACGTGCTCATCATCGCGCCGCCGCAGCCCGAAGAATGGATGCGCAAGCCGCTCGACCGCGCCCGTGAAGCCGTGGCGGAAAACGTCAAGGCGCTCGACGCCTTTCTCGAACGGCGCCTCGCGGCGTCGCGCGCCAAGCATCCGGGCGGCACCGCCCGCTTCGACGAGTGCAAGGATATTCTGACCGGCGCCAAGCGCCTGCATGTCCAGCAGCCGACGCTGATGACCTTCCCGCGGCTCCCCGCGATCCCGTTCTACGAGCGGCGCGACTTCCCCTGGCTGGCGGCGGTCGAAGCCGCGACCGACACGATCCGCGAGGAACTCGCGACGCTGCTGCGCGAGGACGCCCAGGAGTTCGGCGCTTATGTCAGCCATCCCGACGACGTGCCGCTCAACCAATGGGCCGAGCTCAACCGCTCGACCAAGTGGAGCGCCTATTTTTTGTGGAGCAACGGCGAACGCCAGGATGCCCATTGCGCCCGCTGTCCCAAGACCACGGCGCTGCTCGAAGCCGTGCCGATGGCGCGCGTGCCCGGCGCCGCGCCGGCGGCGTTCTTCTCGGCCCTGGCGCCCAAGACGCGGATCCCGCCGCATTCCGGCGTCACCAATACGCGGCTGATCGTGCACATTCCTCTGGTCGTGCCCGAAGGCTGCTGGTTCCGCGTCGGCAACGAGACGCGCGAATGGCGTCTGGGCGAAGCGCTGATCTTCGACGACACGATCGAGCACGAGGCCTGGAACGGCAGCGACCAGCAGCGCGCCATCCTGATCTTCGACATCTGGAATCCTTATTTGAGCGACGCCGAGCGCGACCTGGTGTGCGAGCTGCTCGACGGCTACAGCGCCTATTACGGCGGCATCGCGACCTAGGAGCGCTACGCCTCGGGATAGCCGAACGCCGTTACCCACCGCGTGAGCGCCGCCATCGCCGGCGCCATCTCGGCGGTGTAGTGCCGCCACTGGCCCACCCCGTCCTTGTTGATGCCGCGCACCACCTGGACCGAACTCGGGGTGCGGATGGTGCGGCTCTTGGCGTGCTCGGCGAAATCGTTCATCTGCGCGTTCCAGTCCAGCCCCATGAAGGCGCAGGCGGCGCGCGCTTCGCCTTCAAAATCCTCGACCAGGGACTCGTTGCGGATCTGGTGCCAAGCGAGCCCCAGCCGGTCGCGGTAGATGGCGCACAGATTCATCGTCGCGTCGTAGAAGCGCGCGGCGCGTCCGATCTCCAGGAACTCGAACATCGAGCCGTTCATCGCGAAATTGCGGCGGTAGCAGGACAGCACCACGTCGCGCGGATCGCGCACCGCGAACAGCACCTTGGCGTCGGGGAACAGCTTGGCCACCAGCGGCAGCTTGATCGAGCTCAAAGGATATTTGTCGACGAACACCTTGCCCGCGACCTGCGCACCGAAGCCGCGCACCCGGTTCCAATAGGCGGCGCGATGCGGTTCCAGCTCGCCGTCCTTCAGCGCCGCCAGCCGGTCGCGGCCGTCTTCGTTGACCAGGAAGGCGTGGGTGAGTTCGCCGAACGTATCCTTTTCCTCCAGCGTGCAGACATCGGGATGGCTCGCCAGCACGTTTTCCAGCAGCGTCGTGCCCGAGCGCGGGAAGCCGACGATGAAGACATGGCCGCGCGCCCCGCCGCGCCCGTCTGGCGGCACGCCGGCGCGCTTGGCCGACCACTGCTCCGGCGCGGCGGTCTCGAAATAGTCCGCGAGCCAGTTGCTGTAATCCGCCGCCGTCGAGCCCGGCGTCTCGTAGCGCCCCTTGTAGAGATCGTATTTGATCTTGTTGCTGGCGGTGTAGGCGGCGAAGGCCTGCGGATAGCGCCCCTGGGCGTGGCGGATATCGCCCAGCACGCGCCGCGCCAGCGAAGCGTCGAGCGGCGCCTCGGGCTTGCGCGCCAGCAGCGGCGTGATCAGCGCTTCGGCGCCGGCGACGTCGTTCTGCGCCAGCGCGACGATGGCGAGGATGGTCTGCGCCACATAATTGTTCGGCTGCAGCGCCAGGGCGCGGTTCGCCAGCTCCGAAGCGGCGGCCCAGTCCGAACGGCGCTGCGCGAAATCGGCGAGATGCTCCAGCGGCCGCGCGAAGCTCGGATCGAGCTCCACCGTGCGCTCGAAACAGTCGCGCGCCTCGTCGAGCTCGCCGGTGCGCTCCAGCGCCCAGCCCAGGCTGTAGAGCGCCATCGGGGAATCGGGCGCCATCGCCGCGGTCTCGCGCAGCACCGGGAAAGCTTCCGGCCAGCGTTCCAGCCGGCCCAGCAGCAGGCCATAGGCGTTGCGGACGAAGAGGTCGGTCGGATCGATCGCGACCGCGATGCGCAAATCGTCCAGCGCTTCGCGCGTCTTGCCCTGCTGCGACCAGTAGTAGGAGCGCAGATTGTACAGCATCGGATGCTGCAGTCCGTCGTTCAGCGCGGCGCGCGCCAGCTCGACGGCGCGCGGGATGTCCTGGCCGCCGGCCAGCGCCTCGATCTCGGCCAATGTCTGCGCGTCCTGCGACGCATCGCGATTCTTACGCATATCCGAACCTTTCAACCCAGGGCGCGACGAGCGGCATGATCGGCGCCAGCTCTCCGGCATAGGCTTTCCAATGGCCGACGCCGTCGGCCGTCAATCCTTGCGCCAGCTGCATCGCGCTGGGCGTTGCGATACGGCGCGCCTTGGCGGCGGCGGAGACGTCGCGCATCGCGTCCTGGAAGTCCAGTCCCAGGAAGCCGCACAGCGCGCCCGCCTGGCTGTCGAAATCGGCGATCAGGTCCTCGTTGCGCACCGTCAGCCAGGGCAGGCCGAGCGGCGCGCGATAGAGCTCCGCCAGCCGCATCGCCGCGCCGTAGAAGCGGGCGCTGCCGGACAGCGACAGGAACTCGTAGAGATAGCCGTTCACCGCGAACAGGCGGCGAAAGCAGCTCAGCACCACGTCGCGCGGGTCGCGCATCGCGAAGACGATCTTGCTGTCCGGGAACAGTTTGGCGAGCACCGGCAGATGCAGGGTGTCGAGCGGCGTCTGATCGACCACCACCTTGCCGCCGGCCGCGACGCCTTGCGCCGCGACGTTGCGCCAGAAGACGGCGCGGTGGCGGGCGATCTCGTCGGCCGGGAGCGCGGCGAGCCGCGCCAGGCCGCCCGGCCTATCGATGAAGGCATGCAGCGCCTCGCGCAGCAGCGGCTTTTCCTCGATCGTCACGACCGCGGCATGGCGCGCCAGGACCTGCCCAAGCAAGGTGGTGCCGGAGCGCGGAAAGCCCACCAGGAAGACAAGGCCGGCGGCGCCGCTCTCGTGCCGCTCCGGCGCCGCGGCGCGGTGCCAGGAGGCGGGGTCCTGGGCCGCGAAATCCCGCGCGAGGCGCAGCGCCAGCGGGTAGCCGGTCTCGCGGCCCGGCGCTTCGAACCGGCCGCGATGAAGCGCGGCCAGCGCGTCATTGGCGCGGGTGTAGAGCGCGAAGGCCTCGGCGGTGCGGCCCTGGCCGTCGGCCGCGTCGGCGGCAAAGCTCAAGGCGTGTGCCCGGGCCTGCGGCACGACGGCGTCGTCGTCCGCAACGGCGAAGGCGCGGGCTTGCGCTTCGGCGCATCTGCCGTCGGCGAGATCGGCGACGATCAGGGCAAAGGCAGCGGTGACGTTCCGGGGGTTGAGCGCCAGGGCCTGGGCGGCGAGCGCCCGCGCCTGCGCGCCATCGCCTTGCCGCGCGGCGAGGCCGGCGAGACGCGCCGGGGCGTCGTCGAGTTGGGGGTCGAGCTCGGCGGCGCGGCGATAGCAGGTCCAGGCGTCGTCGAGTTCGCCCAGCTGCTCCAGGGCGAAGCCGCGCTGATAGTGCGCCGATGCCTGCTCGGGGCCGGCGGCGAGGGCGGCGGCGAAGGCGTTGGCGGCGGCGCGGAAGCGGCCCAGCGCGAGGGCGCAGCGGCCGAGCGAGGTCAGAAGGGCAGGGTTGCTGGGCGCCAGGGCCAGCGCCTGTTCCAGGTCGGCGCAGGCTTCGGCGAAGCGGCTTTCGTCCTCATGCCAGCGGGCGCGCAGCTTGAAAAGAATGGGATGGCGCAGCCCGCCGTCCAGTGCCTGCCGCGCCAGCGACTGTGCCGCCGCCGCATCGCCGCGGCCCATCGCCGCCTCGATGTCGGTGTAGAGCTGCGGCGGCGCCTTGGATTCGCTGATGCCGGGGTCGCGCGTGGCCATGGCGGCGGCAGTAGGGCTCGCCTTGGGCTCTGTCAATCGCCGCCTGCCAACGTGGTGACCCGCGATGCCGGGACGCCCCTTTTCGGAGCGGGGGCGTCGGCACAAAAGAAAACGGCGGCCTTTGGGGCCGCCGTTTCCGTCTCAGCTTGTGAAGCAGGCGATCAGAGCTTGACCGTCGCGCCCACGAAGATGATGCGTCCCAGAGCGTCGTAGGTGTTCGGGAACGTGTTGTTGTTGACGTCCGACGCAGGAGCCGTGTTGTTGTCGGTGATCGGCGGATCCTTGTCGAAGATGTTGCGCACGCCGGCGCGCAGGTCGATGGCGTCCGCAACCGCCCAGGTGCCCGACAGATCGAAGTAGTCGAACGCCGGGAACTCGAGGGTCGGGTTGTTGACGAAGGAGAACCCGGGCGCAAGGCCGTCCGTACGGTTGCCTTCGAACTGAACAGCCGACAGGTGACGCCAGCGCAGAGACAGCGAGAAATCGCCCTTGTTGTCGGTCCAGGTCACGCGGACGTTCGACTTGAAGCGATTCTCCGGCTCGCCGCACTGGGTACCCCACACGCCGGCGCAATGCACGGTCGGCGTACCGGGGAAGTCGGTGTTGTTGACGGTGACGAGTGTGCCCACGCCGTTGAAGGACAGCGAACCGGCCTTCTCCCAACCCAGGTCGTTCAGGTCGAGGTCATAGTTCAGCTCGGCGTCGAAGCCCTGGACCTTGTCACCGGCGATGTTGCCTTCTGCGGAGATCACGTAGCCTTGGTTCTGGGTGATGATCGTGCCCAGCACGTCACGATGAACGAACGAGCAGAACGGGTTGGCCGCGCTCTGGGTCGGGTTCAGCGTCGTGCTGTAGCAGCTTGCCAGGATGGTCTGGATCGGCGTCGCGGTAATGAAGCCGCCGATCTTGATGTTGTAGTAGTCCAGCGTCATCGAGAAGCCCGGGATGAAGGTGGGCGTCACGACGAGACCCAG
>CAYXMO010000228.1:0-5583 GCA_964465935.1 uncultured Rhizobium sp. | reverse complement strand
CGGCGAGCCTGAGCGGCATCTCGCGATAGGAATGCCGCGTCGCCAGATAGATCATATGGTGATGCGGGCAGTTCATCGGCTTGAGGTAGTAGTTCTCGCCCTCGATATTGATCGGCGAGTACATATCCTCCTTGTAGAACGCCAGGTGCTTGGAGCGGATATAGAGATTTTCCTTGGTGATCTCCGGCGTCGCGACGCGCTTGTAGCCGTCGCGGCGCTCCTCCTGGGTCGCGAGGAATTCCAGTTCCTGGCGGATCACCATGCCGTTGGGCATCCACAGCGGCAGGCCGGCGCCGACGTCGGGCGCCAAGGTGAAGAGTTCGAGGTCCTTGCCGATGCGGCGGTGGTCGCGCTTTTCCTGCTCGGCGAGCCGCTCCAGATACGCATCCAGCTCCTTGCTGTCGCGCCAGGCGGTGCCGTAGATGCGCTGCAGCTGCGCGTTCTTGGCGTCGCCGCGCCAATAGGCGCCGGCGATCTTGGTCAGCTTGAAGGCGTCGCCGATCTTGCCCGTGGTCTGGAAGTGCGGCCCGCGGCACAGATCGTGCCAGTCGCCGTGCCAGTAGATCGAGACGTCCTCGCCCGGCGGAATGCTCTCGATCAGCTCGGCCTTGTAGCTTTCGCCCATGCCCTTGAAATGCGCGATCGCCTTGTCGCGCTGCCACACTTCGCGGCGGGTCGGCAGGTCGCGCTTGACGATCTCTTGCATCTTGGCCTCGATCTTCGGCAGATCGTCGGGCGTAAACGGGGTGTCGCGCGCGAAGTCGTAATAGAAGCCGTCGTCGATCGCCGGGCCGATGGTCACCTGGGTCCCGGGATAGAGCTCCTGCACCGCCATCGCGAGCACATGCGCCGCGTCGTGGCGGATCAACTCCAGCGCCTCGGGGTCCTTCTTGGTGATGATGCGGATTTTGGCGTCGCGCTCGATCGGGCGGAACAGGTCCCATTGCTGGCCGTCGACTTCCAGGATCAGCGCCGCCTTGGCGAGGCCCGGTCCGATGGAGGCGGCGATGTCAGCACCCGTCACGCCGCGCTTAAAGTCCATGACCTTGCCGTCCGGCAGGGTGATGTGAATGGGCGCGGCTGCTGACATGGTGTTATCTCCATACGGAAGAGCGGGCGGACCATGAGTCGAAGTGACGGCGTAAGTCAAGGAATGGGCCCGAATTTCGGCTATGCGCGGTGGCCGACATGAGCGAATATGGCGGGCGGGGCGAAACTGTGGAGGTTTGAGATGAAAAGGATTGCCGTTATCGCGATGCTGCTGGCGACCGCCATGGCGAGCGCCACCCCGGCCTTGGCCGCGGCCAACATCTGCCTGCAGACCGACCGCATCGACCGCACGACGGTCGTCAACCCCAAGACCATCCTGTTCCGCATGAAGGACGGCAAGGTCTGGCGCAGCGATATGCGCACGGCCTGTCTCAGCCTGAAGTTCTACGGCTTCGCCTACGTCACCCATGCCGACGAGATTTGCGGCGGCGAGCAGACGATCCGTGTCCTGAATACGGACGAGGTCTGCCTGCTCGGCCGCTTCACGCCGGAAACCGTCGGCCAGCACAGCTGATCCATCGGCCCAAGGGCCGGGATATCCGGCCCTTGGAAATCCTCACGCCGTCTGGCACCAATGCGCCGCACAGACGCGCCGTCCGCGCGCGAGGGGGCTCGCATGTCCACGACCGAAACCGCGTCGCAAGACCCTAAGAAAAAAGCGCTGTCCGACCGGCTCAACGAATGGGTCGCGATCACCGTCGTGATCGTTTCAGTCTTCATGGCGGTCAGCAACGTCAAGGACGGCAATATCGGCCAGAACATGGCGCTGGCCAAAGCCGACGCCGTCGATGCCTGGAACGAATACCAGGCCGGCCGCATCAAGCTGCACATGGACGAGGACATGCTCGCCCAGCTCAAGCTGAATATCGTCGCCGCCGGCGCCGACCGCGCCGCCATCGCCGCCGAGATGGGGCGCCTGCAGAAGCAGATCGACAAATACAACGCCAAATCCGCCGGCCTGATGAAGAAGGCGCAGGACAACGAGGCGCGCTACGACGAGCTTAACCAGCACGACGACCAGTTCGACATGTCCGACGCGCTGCTCTCGATCTCGCTGGCGCTGGCCGCGGTCGCCGCACTGACCACGATCGAGTGGGTGCTGATCGTCGGCTGGGTGTTCGGCGGCCTCGGCCTGCTGATGGGAACCGCCGGCTTCCTGGGCTGGTCGCTGCACCCCGATTTTCTCGCCAACTGGCTGGGCTAGTTTGAAAGGCGGCGTCGCGGCGTGGGTTGGCGGGCGGCACGCCGCGACGCCGCCCAATAAGATGCCTCCAAAGCGTCGCTTTTTCCCGTCTTGATGTAGTCTGTGATTTGGCGCGAGGCAGCACGGCATGCTGGTGGGGCATCTGGGAGCGGGATTGGCGGCGAAGGCGGTAGCGCCGCGCATCGGCCTGGGCACCCTCATGGCCTGCGCTCTTCTGCTCGACATCGTGCTGTGGCTGCTCGTCACCATGCATCTGGAAGGCGCCGCCGTGCCCGGCGACTACGGCACGCGCCACCTGCTTGCCTTCAGCTTTCCCTGGTCGCACAGCCTCGTCGGCGCGCTGTTCTGGTCGGCAGCCGCCGCCTTCGTCTGGACCTGGTCTGGCGGCGAAGGCAAATATTTCGCCTTCGCGCCCGCCGTCATCGCGGCCACGACGTTCTCGCACTGGATCTTGGATTATCTGGTGCATCCGCCGGAATTGCCGCTATGGCCCGGCGGCGAGTCGGTCGGTCTCGATCTCGGGCAGCCCGCGGCCCTTATCCTCGAACTCGCCATCGGCGCGGCGGGGCTTGGCGCTTTCCTCTGGCGCAGCAATCTCGCCGCATCGCGCCGCGTCGCCATCGCCGGCCTGGTGCTGGTCACGGCGATCCTCTCCATGGCCGGCGCGTTTCGCACCACGCCGCCCGAGGACATCCTGACCGTCGCGGGAACCTCGCTGCTCGCCCTGTTCGTGATCGTCACGGTTTCCACCCTGGCCGACCGGGAGACGCGATGACGCTGCCGCGAACCGCCGTGCTGGCAGCGGCGGCCCTGATGCTCGCCGCCTGCGGCCGCGCGCCGCCCAGCGACAAGGACATGGCATCGGCGTTCCTCGCCAAGCGCGCCGCCTTCGAGGCGCTGCGCGAGGATTTGTGCAAGCTGCACTACGACCAGATGATCGCGCGCGATTGGGCCCAGCCGCAGCTGCCGGCCGCCGACGAGAAGCGCCTGCGCGCCCGACTCGACGAGATCGGCGCCGCCAGCGTCAAATATGTCCGCGGCTGCCAGCTATGGATCGAGATGTGGTCGTCCGGCATCGGCAGCGACGCGGCCTACAAGAAATACCGCTACGGCCCGCCCCTCTACCGCATCATCGAGGTCAAGGAGCCGCCGCCCAAAGACCTCAACACCTATCTCGACACCCGGGTGCGCATCTCCTCCTTCGAGAAGAACATCGAAGGCGATTGGTGGATCGAAGTCGATCACTGGCTGTAAAGCGAATGTGATTGGCGGCGCCCGCGCCGGCCACGGCAGGCTGCAAGGGCAAAAGCGGGGCACTCTTGCATGCGTCAGGTTCTTTTCGCGGCGGCCTTTGCGCTGATCGCGGGTCCGGCCGCCGCCGCCGAAGACGTCTCCGGCCTGCTCAAGCAGCAGACCCAGGCGATGTTCGACGCCGTCAGCCATGGCGATGCCAAGGTCTGGGACCACTATCTCGACGCCGACACGGTGATCACCGACGAGGCGGGCGGCGTCACCAACAAGAAGGACACCGTGGCCCAGCTGGTACCGCTGCCCAAGGGCATTTCGGGCACGATCGCGGTGGCCGATTGGCACCTCTATCGGCATGGCAATGTCGCGGTTGCCACCTACGTCGCCGACGAGCACGAAGACTTCCACGGCCAGAAACTCCACGCCCTCTACCGTACGACGACGACCTGGCTGAAGCGTCCGGACGGCTGGAAGGTCATCGCGCAACAGACACTGGCCCTGCGCCAGGACCCGCCCGCCGTGACGCTGCCGCCGGCGAAGCTCGACGAATATGTCGGCCGCTATCGTGCCGCGCCGGACCTGGTCTACGAGATCGCGCGCGACAGCAATGGGCTTCGCGGCGGCGTCGCCGGCGGCAAGCCCGGCCCCCTCAAGATGGAGCTCGCCGACGTGATGTTCGTCCCCGGCCAGCCGCGCTCGCGCAAGATCTTCACCCGCGATGCCGCGGGCCGCATCACCGGCTATCTGGCGCGGCGCGAAGAGCGCGACGTGGTGTGGACGCGGATTCGATGAGGCATCGTTCTTCGCTCATCGGTTGCGCCGGCTGATTCGGGCGAAGCGATGCCGCGGCGCTGCGCGTAACGCGCCGTGCTGCCGCCGCGCGCCACCGCCGGTAGAAATGACGCCGTCGTTTGGGTTGAGACCCCCCAAAATGAGGGGGCTGATCGCGCGGCTTGTGCGCTTGAGAACCATTCCGCGAACCCAATACTCCACGCGCATCGCCGCCGTGGCACCGAGCTATGACGACTCCTTCCGCGCTTTCGCCGGGTTCAACTGTAGATAGCGTCGATTTCAAGAGCGTTTTCGAGAAGACGCCGGGGCTCTATCTCGTGATCGACGCGAAGTTCGACATCGTCGCGGTCAACGACGCCTATCTGGAGGCGACGATGACGGCGCGCGACGACATCGTCGGGCGCTCCCTGTTCGCGGTCTTTCCCGACAATCCGGACGATTCCGCCGCCGACGGCGTCGAGAATTTGCGCGCCTCGCTGCTCAAGGTTCTCAAGTCGCGCGGCACCGACCGCATGAAGGTGCAGAAATACGGCATCAAGCGGCGCGGCGCCGGCGGATTCGAGACCCGCTTCTGGAGCCCGCTCAACATTCCGGTGCTGGGCGGCGACGGTTACGTCAAATGGATCATCCACAACGTCGAGGACGTGACCGAACTCGCCACGATGCGCGCCGAAATCGGCGCCCACGGCGGCAAGCACTGAGTTCTCGACAAATGAACGGCGGAAAATGTAACCGCTCTACGGCGCGCCGCCGCGCCACAGAACGCGTCCGAGCAGCGGCAATTTGGCCGCGTCGTCTTCCGACAAGGGCTGCGTGTCGTATTGCGGGTTGCGCGCCTTCAAAACGACACGGCCGCCGAGGAATTTCTCGACGAAGCGCGCGAGATATCCGCCGCCACGCGGAAACACATAGAGCCCTTCTTCGCCGATCTGCTTGGCCGTGGTGTCGACCAGCAGAAGCTCGCCGTCGCGGATCACCGGCTCGTTGGAATTGCCGCGATGCACGACCAGGCGCAGATCGTCGATCGCCGCCGCCGTCCGCGCTTTCAGCCAGCTGCGCGAAAACAGCATCGCGGGCGCCTCGGCCACGGCATCGAACCGGGTCGCGGCTTCGGTCTGCACCGTGATGGCGACATAGCCGTCCGGTTCGGCCTCGCGCCGCCACCGCGCGCCTTCGCCGGTGGCCAGCCAGTCGAGCGAGACGTCCTTGGCGGCGGCCAGCCGCGCGATGGCCTCGAAGCGCGGCTTGGCGCGGCCGGCGATATAGGCGGGCAGGTGCTCCGGCGTGAC
>CAYXMO010000227.1:0-5594 GCA_964465935.1 uncultured Rhizobium sp. | reverse complement strand
CTTCAGCTCGTCTTCGATGGCGATCGGGCTGACGCTGGAGCCGCCGGGCGCCGAGCCGCCTGCGGTGGGTGAATCGCTCAAAAACCGGTTCCTTGATCGCCGGCCGAAGGGGGCCGAAATTCAAGCCCGTTACGTAGCATTTCGGCGGCCGATTCGCCTAGGAAAACCTCGCCCCAAGGGCCGCGAAATCGCCGCCATTCGGCGCGTTGACGATAGGTCCGGCGGCGTCTCGCCACATGCTTTTTGCCTGCTAGGATGCCGCTGCGGGCATCCTTGGCATTGCATTGAACCCTTCGCCGTCCTCTGCGCTTTCCAGCCGTCAGGTTTTGGCCGCGCTCGCCGCGACGCTGGCCCGCTTTGCCGGACGCCGCGGGCTGCTGGCGCTGATCACCATCGCGCTGGGCGCGTTGTTCGAGAGCGCCGGCCTGGTCCTGCTCATTCCGCTGTTCGGCCTCGTGATCGGCAAGGGCTCGGGCGGCGGCCGGCTGCAAGGCGCGGTGAGCCGGCTGTTCGACTGGTTCGCGGTCACGACGCAACTCGGCCGCCTGGCGCTGATGCTGACGGTGTTCTGCGTTTTGATGATCGTCCGCGGCATCGTCGTCACGCTGCGTGACACCTCGGTGATGAGCCTGCAGATCGAGTTCGTCGATCATCTGCGCGGCCTGGTCGCGGCGGCGCTCGCGGCGGCGGGCTGGGACCAGGTGCTCAAGGTGCGCCATGCCCGGGTCCTGAGCGTCATGAGCAGCGATATCCAGCGCATCAACGGCGTCACCCACTTCCTGCTGCAGGCCGGCATCTCGTTCGTCATCCTCGTCTTCCAGACCGCCTTGTCCTTCTATCTGTCGCCAGGCCTGGCGCTGTTCTCCCTCGCCCTGCTCGCGGTCGGCGCCGCCGCGATGCGGCCGCTGCTGCGCCGCTCCCGCGCGCTCGGCCGCGCCGTCAGCACCTCCAACCTCGCGCTGCTGGACTCGACGGCGCAGTTCCTGAACGGGCTCAAGCTCGCGCTGAGCCAGAACCTGCAGAGCGGCTTCGCCGCCGAATTCCGCGGCACGCTCGACAGCCTCACCGCCAGGCAGCTGCGCTTCCTGCGGCAGCAATCCGCCGGGCGGGTCGCGCTGACCACGCTGTCGGCGCTGGTCGGCGCCGCCGTGATCCTGCTCGGTTACGGCCTGCTGCATCTGCCGGCGCCGCTGCTGATCGCCTTCCTGCTCGTCATCGCGCGCATGAGCGGCCCGGCGCGGCAGATCCAGCAGGGCCTGCAGCAGCTGGCGCACGGCTTGCCGGCTTATGAATCGATCATGGACCTGCTCGCCGATCTGCGCACCGCCGCCGCGGAGCGCGCGCCCGCCGACCGCGATCTTGCCTTCGGCGCCATCGTGCTCGACGGCGTCGCGTACCAGCATCCGTATACGGAGGATGGCGCCGGCCACGGCGTGCGCGGCGTCAGCCTCACGATCGAGCCGGGGAGCTTCGTCGGGCTGGCGGGCCGTTCCGGCGCGGGCAAGACGACGCTCGCCGATCTTCTGGTCGGCCTGTTGCAGCCGCAGGCCGGGCGCATCCTCATCGGCGGGGTCGAACTCGACGGCCGGACGCTGGCAAGCTGGCGCGCCCAGCTCAGCTACATCTCGCAGGACCCCTTTCTGTTCCACGACAGCGTGCGCCGCAATCTGGGCTGGGCCCAGCCCGGCGCAAGCGAGGCGCAGATGTGGGCGGCGCTGGATCTGGCGGGCGCCAGTGCCGTCGTCCGCGGCATGGAGGGCGGCCTCGACGCGGTCGTGGGCGAGCGCGGTTCGCTGGTGTCGGGCGGCGAGCGTCAGCGCATCGCGCTGGCCCGCGCCCTGCTGCGCCAGCCGCGCCTGCTCGTCATGGACGAAGCCACCAGCGCCATCGATATCGAGGGCGAGCGCGAATTGCTGGCGCGCCTGTCCGCGCTGCGCCAGCGCCCGACGATCGTCCTGATCGCGCATCGCAGCGAGAGCCTGGCGGCCTGCGGCCGCGTGCTGCACATCAAGGACGGCCGGCTGCTGGAAGAGGTGATGGCGCCCATCGGCGACGCCACGCGCACCGGTTAAACGAAGCGCGCGATCTCGACGAAGTCCGGACCGACAGGATAGCCAGTGACTTCGACCTGTCCGGCGTCGAGCCAGGCATGCGCGGACAAGGGTTCCTGCGCCGACTTGGCGACGCCGAAATGCATCACGCTGGCGACGCGGCGGCGGCGCAGCATGGCCTGCGCCGCGATGGCCTGCGGCAGGCAGACGGCGCGGAACGGCACATAGCGCGCCGCGCGCGTCACCGCCCAGCCGATCTCCCGGGCCTGTGCCGATTGCGCGTCGTTGAGCACGCGCATGGCTGCGTCATTGCCGGCTGCCGGCGGCGTCACCGTACCGAACCGCGATGCGACGGCGCGAAAGGGAAACAGCAGCAGCGCCAGGCGCGACAGCGCCAGACAGGTCACGGCCTCGACCAGCAGCAGCCGGCGGCCCGCCGGAAGGCCGAAGAAATGCCAGAGCGGCCGGCGGCGCCAGCGCCGCCGCGCCGGCGCGCCGCTGATGTCGGCCGGATCAGTCATTGCCGATGCGCCAGCGCTGCATGTACACCCGCAGTGGTCGACCTTGGTGAGCCCGGATGGGATCGAACCATCGACCCTCTGATTAAAAGTCAGATGCTCTGCCGCTGAGCTACGGGCTCTTTCAAGGTGCGGCGGACCATATGGGCCGGGGCCAGCGGGGTCAACCGCGCCTCAGTTGGCGCGCGCCTGCCCCATGATCGCCGCCAATTCGCTGCGCACCCGGCTCATGGGATAAGCGTACATCAGCCGGTGGCCGCCGGGATCCAGATAGCCGAAGGTGATGCCGACCAGCCGCCCGCTCGCCATGTCGATCACCGGGCCGCCGGAAAAGCCGGGGCCGGCATCGCCTTCGAAGGTGAACGCCGACTGCACCAGGCAGGCGGGGCAGCGCGCCTCGACCGCGACGTTGAGCCCGCGCACCACGCCTTGCGCCACCCGCACCTTGCCGTAGACGTCGGTGCCGTAGGCGATGACGCGCATGCCGACCGACGGGGCGCTTTCGGGCAGCGTCACCGTGCGCTCGGTGCGGAAATAGTAGAGATCGTAATTCCGCGAACCGCCGATCGGCGGCGCCTTGCCGATAATGCCGGCGAGATGCACGTTGGTCACCGCCACGCCCGGCGCGATGACGACGGCCGAGCCGCTGTTGCCCATCACCAGATAGCTGGTGTGTTCGAGCGGGATGAAGGCCTCGCGCACGGCCGGGTTGAGAAAGCCAGCGGCGCGCTCGCCCGAGCCGCTTGCGCAGCCCGCCAGTGCGAGCGCCAGCAATCCCGCCGTTAAAGAACGCATGGGAGGGATCAGAACGGAATCTCGTCGTCCATTTCTTCGCGCTGGAAGCTGGCCGGCGCTTCGCCGGCGCCGAAGCGCTCGCGGCTTGCGCCGCCGCCCTCGCCCTTGCTGTCGAGCATGGTCAGCTCGCCGCGGAAGTTCTGCAGCACGATCTCGGTCGAATATTTCTCCGCGCCGTCCTTGTCGGTCCATTTGCGGGTCTGCAGCGAGCCCTCGACATAGACCTTGGAACCCTTGTGCAGGTATTTCTCCGCGACCTCGGCGAGGTTCTTGTTGAAGATCACGACGCGGTGCCACTCGGTCTTTTCCTTGCGCTCGCCCGAAGATTTGTCGCGCCAGCTTTCCGAGGTCGCGAGCGACAGGTTCACCACCGGATCGCCGCTCTGCATGCGCCGCACTTCCGGGTCCTTGCCCAGATTGCCGACCAGAATGACCTTGTTGACGCTGCCCGCCATGAGCTTCTCCTTATCTAGCTTTCTTAGCTTGTCGAACCGAACGCGAACCTAGTCTCCACCCCTTCTCCACGCCATCGCCGCCGCGCAATAGCCCTGTGGACAGGCAGCGCCCGTCTTAGCATTGTTCCCTATTTGTTCCAAGGGCTTTTTTTGGCTGTGACTCGGCATGAATTTTGCCGGGATTGCTGGGTTTTCTGCTAGGGCCTAGGGTCCGAACGTAGCCCGGAGTCTGGCGAATGCCTTAGGATGATAGTGCGGCCCCACCTGCGCCTTGGTTGTACCTGTTAGAGCCAGAAAACGTGGCGTGGCGGGAGAAGCAGCACGCAATGGGGCGCAGCCAGTCGGCTGACCAACGCTTTCAGCAAGAAGTTTGAGAACCACTGCAATGCGCTGGCGCTCTACTTCTTCCACTACAACTTCTGCCGCATTCACAAAACGCTGCGCACGTCACCATCACAGGCCGCAGGCGTCACCGATGAATTGCTGGACATGACGCGTCTGTGCGCCATCATGGATGCGGCGAACCCGCCAAAGAAGCGCGGGCCGTACAAGAAGGCCGAGGACTAACAACGATGACGACCGTTGCTGTTTCCATAGCAAGCATCAATCCAAAGGACACAATCGGCGGCAGATATTGTGAGACCGTGACGTTTGAAATCTACGACTCATTCTCCGAAACGAGGATTAAGCTCAAGTTCAAGACCGACCCTCAACTGCAAAGCCTTGATGCGCGGGTTGAATCGGCGCGGCGGCAATTGGCAAGATTCGCAGCGTCCCTTCATCAGGCCGCAGCGCGAAATTCAAACTGAGACACTACCAATGGCTCGGCCGATCGCCTATTTCCAAGGACCACTGCTGAGGTGTTCATGAGCGATGCGCCAGCCTTGGGCATCGCGGTGCAAGACCCGGGTGCCGCGACCCTCGCCACCCACGGCGTTGCCGTTCACTCTTCCCGACCAAGCGAGGGTGTAGATCACCGTGGCGGCAGTGTCGGATTGGACCAGCCATTCGGTCTCCATGGTCTTGTATGTGTAGTCGCTGATCATCTTCCAGGCAGCCGTCATATTTGCGGCGAAGGCTTCCCTGCCCCAAATGGCCGTGCCGTTGCTGTAGAACAGCACCACATCATCCGTGAGCAGAGCCAATGCTCCCGGCATATCGCGCCGTAGCATCGCTGCTACAAATTCGTCCAAACAGGCTTGAGGCGTAGCAGCAGGCATACGCGATCTCCGTTATCCTTTGGCGCCGGGGCCGGCGGCCTCTTTCTTCTTGTACGCCTCCCGCCTCTTGGCAGGTTTCGCATCATCCTTCGCCCGCACAAGAAGAATTGCCGACGCGGTCACATTACCCTTTCGAACAATCCCGCCAGATGCCCCGCGCCGAACGGCGTCAGGTGATGGCTGTCGCGATAGAGCGGCCGGCCTCCTCGATGCGGCAGCGGCCCGTTGCGCACAACACCGACGCCGGCTCCACAAGGGTAACGCCGTAGCGCCGGCGCAGCATCTCCATATCCTGGGCGACGAAGGCCTGGCGCGCGCGATAGTCGGCCAGGCTCGGGCGGATGTCGATGCCGCCGCCGCGCAGCGCCAGCCGCGCCAGCGCCGTCGGCACGTCGTAGTCGATCTCGGGCACGTCGGCGACCAGCACGACATGCGCCCCGGCACCCACAGCGCCGCCGCGCCCGCCGCCAGCACCACCGCGAACAGCGCCGGCAGGATGCGCCGGGCGCGGCGCTCGTAGAACCCCAGGATGGCGTATTCGCCGGTCCGCATCTC
>CAYXMO010000226.1:0-5603 GCA_964465935.1 uncultured Rhizobium sp. | reverse complement strand
TCGGGCATCGCCGGCGCCGCGATGCCGGCCAGCCGCGCCGCCGCGCCCTTGGCGGCATCGGATGCCGACTGGATCTGGAAAGGAAACGGCCGCATGTCGGGCGCCAGCTGCGCGCCGAGCAGATCGGCCAGCGGCTTGTCCTCGGATTTGGCCTGCGCCACGGCCTTGTCGAGGATCTTGCCCAGATTGGTGAGCGCCCGCGTCATCGGCGCGATGGAGGCGTCGTAGATGGAGTAGGACATGGATGTTCCTCACGAATGGTTTTGCGCGCGGCAGATGACGCCGGATTTTGCCGCAGGGCAAGACTTGAAAATTCGCTGCTGCCGCCAGGTGTCATTCCCTTGTGGCAGTGTGGCGATGCGTGGCGCCTGCTATGTCGAGCGTTTACGGCGTTTGACGCCCAGCTTGCGGCCTTGGTGGTGGACGTTGCGGCCGCGCCGGAGGTTCTTGGCCGTCGCCGTGTCTTTCGGCAGGGGCGCCAACAGGTCCCGAACATCGACGTTCAGCTGCCCTGCGATCCGCTCCAGCAGAATCGCGCTCGGATTGGCGGCGCCGCGTTCGATGGTGCTGATATAGGTGCGGTCGATGGCGGCGCCCAGCGCGAGGGCCTCCTGCGATATCGGCAGCGCCAGCCTCGCCTGTTTTACGTTTTGTCCAATCCGCCGCCGGATATCCATCTCGACATCGCCAAATGAAGTTTATTTTCTGACGGAATATATTCTACAATCGAGGCGACACGCTGTCAAGGCGGCGCGTCGGCGGTACGCCCGCGTCAGGGCGCGCGCTTCTTGCGTTTGACGCCGAGCTTGCGGCCTTGGTGGTGCACATTGCGGCCGCGCGGCAAGCCCTTGGGCATGGGCTCGGAATCCGAGACCGGCGCGAACAGCTCGGCCGGCTTTACGCGAAGCGCAGCCGCCAGCCGCTCCAGGATGTCGATGGTGGGGTTCCTCTTTCCGCATTCGATGCCGCTGACGTAGTTGAGGGCCACATCCGCTTCGAAGGCGATGACCAGCTGCGACACATCGCGCTTCAAACGCAAGCGGCGGATGTTCAGACCAACTTGTCGTTGCAAATTCATGCCGCAAGGCGGGTCTAATATGACTTATAGTGATATGACCTATTAGTCATATTTCGAACTGTGCGGACACGCGCCCATGGTTGAAAACGAGCCTGCCCCCGCCGACTCGCTCCCGCCCGAGTTGTGGATGCTGCTGCAGGCGTGGCGGGAGCGGCGTGAGGCGCTGGGCCGAATGCCGCTCACCACCGAGATCGCGCCGAGCATTCCATCGGGTTGGCGCCATAAGACGGCGCGGATCGTGCCGGATCGGCGTGTCGGGTTTCTCGTGGCGTCCTGCGGCTTCGGCCTGATCCGCCGCTTCGGGCGGCTGCCGGAAGGCGATCACCTTGGCGCGCTGGCGCCGGACATCCGCCAGCCGCTCGAGCGCAAGCTTCTCTCCGTCCTGCGCCGGCACGAACCCATCCTATGGCGGCTTGCCATCACGCTCGGGCGTGATCCTATCCATTTCAACGAAATCATCCTGCCGCTGTCCGACGGCCATGAGGGCATCGGCCCGTTGCTGCTTGCCGCGGCCGAAGAACAGCGTCCGCGGCCCAAGCGGCCGTCGCCACCCGATTCCAGCCTGCCGGAGTGGGAGCAAGACTGAATGGCAGGGCGCTACTTGGCCTTCGCGCGGTAAAAGGAGTTAAATCCCCGAATTCGGCAAATGATCGATTTGGAAAAGGGAGGGATGGCATGAAGCGCAAATATCTTCTGTCGGCCGGGGCGTTCCTGGGGCTTACCGCATTCTCCATCGCCACGGCGCAGGCCGATTGCGGCGTCGCCGGACGCTACATGGCCAAGGGCCAGATGACCGGCTCGTCGAGCTTCTACAAGGGCGAGGTCGTCATCAAGGACGAGGGCGGCGATTGCTTCGTGCGCTGGCTGCCGCCCAACACCAGCTCCGGCATCGGCACCTATGCGGGCGGCGTCTTGACGGTCGACTTCACGCTCGGCGGCAAGCAGGGCGTCGTGCAGTACAAGCGCGCGTCCAACGGCGTGATGGCGGGCGCGTTCTGGGCCAAGGGACATCCCGACGACATCCAGGGCACCGAGACGCTGACACCGATCAACTGATCGACGGACGCAGACAAAGTCCAGCGCTTTCAAAGAGGCTCTTCTTGTGGGTATGGGCATAGCCTTAATCGCGTCTTCTTGAAGACTGGATACGAAAAATTCTATACGTTAACGGCCCTCGTTTCGGGGAGTACATGACACTCACACTTGAGCAACTGGCCGCCCAGATAGATCCCGCCAGGACGGTGCTTTTCCTTGGGGCGGGAGCGTCCAGAGCCAGCGGCGCTCCCACCGGTTCCCAACTGGCGGATTTTCTTTGGCAGGAATTGCACTACGGCGAGCAGCCGGGATCGGAATTATCCGAGATCGCAGGAATTCTGGAAGTTCGCTATGGCCGCCAGCGCCTCATACAGGCGCTGCGGAAACGGCTCGGTCAACTCATGCCAACCGAAGGCATGCTCTATCTACCCTTCTTCGACTGGCAGGACATCTTCACCACAAACTACGACCAGCTTGTGGAGCGGGCGTACGGCAAGGCAAATCACCGCTTGAGAGTGGTCCGATCCAACGCGGACGTTGGGCGCGAACCGCGCGACCTCTGCACGACGCTGTGGAAGCTGCATGGCTGCATCACCGAAGACGAAGTCGACGGCAAGAATAGCCGGATCATAATCACCGAGCGAGACTATGATCTCTACGAGCAGTATCGCGAGTCGCTCTTCTCTCGGTTGAAATATTCGCTTTATTCGAGCGACCTGTTGTTTGTCGGGCATTCACTGCGTGATCGGCATATCAAGGACGAAATTACCAAGGTCGCGCAGGCCAAGCGGCAATTCGGCGGCCCCGGAAAAATACGCGCGATTCTGCACGAGTCCGACTGCGACTACATGCTCCTTGTCGAACAGCGCGGCGTTGAAGTCGCGATTGGAACCCTGGATGCTTTTTTAACGCATCTGGGCAACAAGACCCCGGCCGAGCGGCTGACGCCGCTCACGGTCAACGACATCCTGCCCCCGGCGCTTATTCCAACCGTCGTCGACGTGAGCCATGCGCGCACGCTCGATCCTGCGCCGAGCGTCATGGCAGGCGGGCGGCCCGCAAGCTTCGCCGACATCGAGTCTGGATTTTCCGTCCGGCGGACGATTGCGCGCGAATGCGCGGCGTTTTTGTCGGCAGAGGAGAATTTTGCTGTTACGATAACGGGGCCGTCCGGAATTGGAAAGACGACGGCGGCGCGCCAGGTCGCCCTAGCTTTCTCCGGCAGAGGCGCGCGCGCCTGGCAGCACAAGGCCGGCTATCCGTTTTATGTCGATGCCTGGAAGGCGGTCGCAAACGAATGTTTGCGCCGGCAGGAAGTCTGCCTCCTGATGATCGACGACAGCTTGGAGCACCTGCAGGAGATCAACGATCTTTGCCGGTCGCTCAGCCGGACGGGAAATAGGTTTCTCAAGCTGGTGCTGACGGCCCATGGGGGAATTTGGGACATCCGGACCAAGAACGCGGTGCTTTTGAAAGACGGGGCGGTGCGTCGTTTGGTGGGCCTCGACGGCGACGAGATCGGAGCTATGGCCGATCTTGTCCTGCAGCGGCCTGAATTTCTCGGTTTGCTGGACAGTGGAATTCGCACTGCCTCGCGCGATGAGATCATCTACGACCTTCGTATCCGCTGCAGCAACGACATGTTTGTTGCCCTCAAATATCTTTTTTCCCTCAGGAGCTTGGACGAAATCATCCTGCGAGAATTCAATGACCTGTCGCCGCCGGCCCAGGAGGTATACAAACTTGTCGCCGGGCTTCAAGCGCTTGGCCTGCCCGTTCACCGCCAGCTGGTGCTGCGGATGCGCGCGCTCTCGCCGGAACGGATCGCTGCCGTTCTGCAAGAGCTGGACGGCATGGTCTTCGAGACCGAACAGGAACGCGATCCGGGAATTTTCGAGTGGTCTTGCCGGCACCAGGTGATCGCCAACACGCTCACACAATACAAATACGCTGATGGAAACGATTTGTACGACTTGGCGATCACGGCCGTTCGTCTGCTCAACACCTCGGTGTTGTTGGAGCGGCGCGCGTTCAACCGTATTTTGAGCCAGGAATATTTGACCGGCCGGCGGATCAGCAGCGATAACCGCAAGAAGCTCTTGCGCGAAACGATATCGATCGCACCGAACGAGCGTGTTCCCTATCATCGTCTTGTCGGAATATTGTTGAGCGAAAACAGGTCTGACGAAGCGGAAGTGGTGCTGGAGCGGGGGATACGCGAGACGAGCCTCGATCCGCCGTTCGCTCGATATAGAATTGAGGTATCGCTCAAGAAGGCCGAATTCCTGTCCGGTATCGGGGAGGACGATCGCATGGCGCTCCTGTTGCGGGCGCTCTCCGATTCGGAGACGGCGATTGAACAATTTGCCGATGACAAGCATGCCTATCGGCTTTATGCGCGTTGCTGTTTGAAGGTGTGGGAGAAGGATCGGCCACGGGGTGAAGGGCTTCTTGCAGATGCTCAGCACCGCCTCTTGCAGGCGTATGAACGGCTTGGGGAACCGAGCTTGAAAGAGATGATCGATCATATCGAGGCGCGCAGGTCGATCGATAGCATGGGATGGGACCTGTAGGTTTCCGCGAGCGGATCGCCGCGAAGCGAAACAAAAAGGCTCGGCGTTTCCGCCGAGCCTTTCTGCATTTTCCACAGGATGCGAGGGAAAGTGCTTAGAAGTCCATGTCCCCCATGCCGCCGCCCATGCCGCCGCCGGGCATGCCGCCGGCCGCCGCTTCCTTCTTCGGGCGGTCCGCCACCATCGCTTCGGTCGTGATCAGCAGTGCCGCCACGCTCGAAGCGTTCTGCAGCGCCGTGCGCACCACCTTGGTCGGGTCGACGATGCCGGTGTCGATCAGGTCGGCATAGGTCTCCAGCTGCGCGTTGTAGCCGTAGGTCGTCGACTTCTGCTCCAGCAGCTTGCCGACCACGATCGAGGCTTCGACGCCGGCGTTCTCGACGATCTGGCGGATCGGCGACTGGATCGCCTTGCGCACGATCGCGACGCCCTGGGTCTGGTCCTCGTTGTCGCCGGTCACGCCGTGCAGCGATTTGGTGGCGTAGAGCAGGGCGACGCCGCCGCCGGGCACGATGCCTTCCTCGACCGCCGCCTTGGTGGCGTTGAGCGCGTCGTCGACGCGGTCCTTCTTCTCCTTGACTTCGACTTCGGTCGCGCCGCCGACGCGGATCACCGCGACGCCGCCCGCGAGCTTGGCCAGGCGTTCCTGCAGCTTCTCCTTGTCGTAGTCCGACGTGGTCTCCTCGATCTGCGCCTTGATCTGCGCGACGCGGGCCTGGATGTCCTTCTTAGCCCCGGCGCCGTCGATGATCGTGGTGTTGTCCTTGTCGATGCGGATCTTCTTGGAGGTGCCCAGCATGTTCAGCTTGACGTTCTCCAGCTTGATGCCGAGGTCTTCCGAGATCACCTGGCCGCCGGTGACGATGGCGATGTCTTCCAGCATGGCCTTGCGGCGGTCGCCGAAGCCCGGCGCCTTC
>CAYXMO010000225.1:3498-5628 GCA_964465935.1 uncultured Rhizobium sp. | reverse complement strand
TCGGCATCGATCCCTTGGGCGGCGCGGCGGTGCGCTATTGGCCGGCGATCGTCGAACGCTACGGACTCGCGGCGACGGTGACGAACGACGCGGTCGATCCCACCTTCCGCTTCATGACCGTCGATTGGGACGGCAAGATCCGGATGGACTGCTCCTCGCCTTATGCGATGGCGCGGCTGGTGGACCTGGCGGGAAAATTCGACGTTGCCTTCGCCAACGACACCGACGCGGACCGTCACGGCATCGTCTGCCCATCGAGCGGGCTGATGAATCCCAACGCCTATCTGGCGGCGGCCATCGCCTATCTCTACGGCAGCCGGACACAATGGGGCGCAGACTGCGCCATCGGCAAGACGGTGGTCAGCAGCGGCATGATCGACCGCGTTGCCGAGAAGCTGCGCCGCAAGCTGGTGGAAGTGCCGGTCGGATTCAAATGGTTCACACCGGGGTTGCAGGACGGCACACTCGGCTTCGGCGGCGAAGAGAGTGCCGGCGCGGCGTTCCTGCGCCGGAGCGGCGGAGTTTGGACGACCGACAAGGACGGATTGATCCTGGGCCTGCTCGCGGCCGAGATCACGGCGAAGACCGGCAAGGACCCGAGCCGATACTACGATGAGGTCACGGCCGATCTGGGCCGGTCGTTCTATGCCCGCATCGATGCGCCCGCGTCGGCCGAACAGAAAGCGGCGCTCAAAGCGGCGTCACCCGACAGAATAGCGGCACGCGAACTCGCCGGCGATCCGATCGTCGCCAAGCTTTCCACCGCGCCCGGCAACGGCGCACCGATCGGCGGCATCAAGGTCGCGACGGCGAAGGGCTGGTTCGCGGCGCGCCCGTCGGGCACCGAGGACGTGTACAAGATCTACGCCGAGAGCTTCGTCGGCGAAGGCCATCTGCAGCGCATCCAGCACGAGGCGCAGGCCGTGGTCGATGGGCTGCTGTGACCGCCTCAGTCGCGTATCGCGTGCAGCTCCCACAGCTCGCGGCGGCTGAAATGCAGATGCGGCCATAGCGCCATCATCGCGGAGCGGCCGATACGGCGCTCGAGCTGGCGCAGGCGGCGCAAATCCTCGCGGATTTCGGCGTTGGGCTTGACCGGTTTTTTCTGCTCGCGTGCCAGCGCCTGGCTCTCGGCCAGGAGCACGAGCTGGGCGTGCAGCTTGATGTAGGCGAAGATGTCCTCGATGACCTGCTTGCTGAACTTGCGCGCCAGCTTGAGGATGAACTGCCCCGCCTCTGTATGGGCGAAGCGGCCGGACTCGATGTCGGCGAGGAGCTGTTCGTGCGAGGCGTAGTCGTGCACCAGCCATTGGTGCACCGCGTGCTCGCTCTTGGTGAAGAGCAGGACGAAGAGCACGGGGAAGCCGACCATGACCGCCAGCGCCGCGATCATTGGGGTGTCCTGGAGCAGGTTGAAGCCCATATGCGCGGCGATCGCCACCGCGAGGCCGGGAACGAAATGCCAGGGGCGCAGGCGGTTGCGCCGCTCGACCAGCGACTGGGTCAGCGCCGCGAAGATCGCGGTGGCGCCGCCATGCATGATCGCGGTGCCGAAGCCGCGGATGATCCAGTCGCCCATTTGCGCGTCCTGGAAGGAATAGAGGTAGTAGACGTTCTCGAACACCGCGAAGCCGGTGCCGACGGCGAAGCCCAGGATGATCGCGTCGATCAGGAAGCCGATGCGGTTGCGCGTAAACAGCCAGATCAGCGCCATCGCCTTGAGCGCTTCCTCGACCGCGGGGCCGGCGAAGCGGCTGTAGCTGTCGTAGTCGAGGCCGCCGGCATGCAGCAGCCAGCCATTGGCGAAATAGGCCGCGACGCCGAGCAGCAGGCCGGCAGTAATCGTTCCGGACATCTCGGCCAGCGTGGTCAGGCGGTAGGAATCGAAGACCAGCAAGGTTCCCAAGAACGCGAGCACCGGCACCAGGGCAATCGGCGCTTCGATGAGGAACTGCGCTGCCATGGCGTCCTCTTACAGGATTTTCAGCGACACCAATATCTCGTCATGGCGTCCGGTAATGCTGCTGTCGCTGAAGCCGCGCGCATAGCCGACCGACAGCGTCATCGGCAGGCGCACCGCGACGGTGAAATTCCAGTCGAGCTGGAAGCCGAGGCTCTCATAGGTGTGCG
>CAYXMO010000225.1:0-3398 GCA_964465935.1 uncultured Rhizobium sp. | reverse complement strand
ACCGCGACGGTGAAATTCCAGTCGAGCTGGAAGCCGAGGCTCTCATAGGTGTGCGCGGCTTTGAGACCCGGGTCGCCAAACAGCACGCCGGCGAACACGGCCGGACGCACCGAGCTCAAATAGAAGGCCGGCGAGCCGACGTCGCTGAAACGCACCGGCGGGAAATTCCATTCGCCGACCGCCTTGACGAAGCTGCGCGCACTGATGGCGTCGATGTCGAATCCGGGGAAGCTGTCGAACTCGCGGTAGCGCTTGACGTCGCCGTCGTCGACATAATTGTTGCCGAAGGAGCCGAAGTAGAAATAGTCGAGGCCGTCCTTGGGATTGCCGGTGCCGTAGCCGGCCGAAGCGTAACCCCAGAGCGAGGAGTGCTGCCAGGGCAGCGCCCAGCCGGCGCTCGCATCCAGCCGGGCCTTGGGGAAGAAGGTGCCGCGCGCGTAATCCGAGCTGAGCACGCCGCGCAGGTGATAGCCCTCTTCGTAGTCGACGGCGCCCAGCGACTTGTCAATGTTGTCGTAGTTGAGCGCGAGCTTCAGCGTGCCCAGGCTGGGCGCGCCCGAGGCCACGTTCTGCGCGCCGGGCAGCGTGTCGAGGCCGGAATAGAGTTCGAGATCGGCGGAGAAATCGAGCCGGCGCGGCGGATCGTAGATCAGCGCCTCGGTGTAGCCGCCGAGCAAGGCATCGCCCTTGCGGCTGCGGTCGACGGGTCCGAACAGGTCGTAGAAATTGGCGCTGTTGTGCCAGTAGCGCACATGCCAGTAGAGCGTGCGATAGGCGACATCGGCATGAAATTGCTCGCCGCCCGAGATGTTGCCCGCCGGCGAATAGGAGACGTTGGCGGTCAGCTCGTTGTAGCCCAGCGGATCGCTGAAATCGGCGTAGAGACCGAAGGCGGCGTGGCCCTTGTAGCCCATGACGGTGGGATAGAAGGCCTGCAGGCGCAATTCGTCGCGCGGGATGTATTCGCCGCGGCCGGTGATCATCGACTCCAGCGGAATCTGCGACGGCGGCCCGACCGCCCAGGTCTTCACGATGGGATAGGTGTTGGCGATCTCGGTGCCGAGGAAGCTGACATTGCCCAGATTGTCGAGCGGCTTGGGATCGATGCGCACGGGCAAGAAGCCCTGCCCCGTGTACTCGTAGACGATCAGCGAGCCGTCGCTCATCGGCAGCGGACGGAAGAAGCCGGTCACGGCGTTGCTCACCGCTTCGATCTTTCCGGTCGCCAGTTCGAGGCGGTAGACGTTGGAGACGCCGGTGTAATAGGCGGTGGCGTAGAGATATTTGCCGTCGGGCGAGAACACGCCGCCTTCGGGCACGGCGGGATCGCGCTTCAAGGTGGCGATCTCGGCGACGATGCCGGCTTGCAGATCGGCGATGCGGAACACGCCGATGCGCTGATCGCCATTGACCTCGCCGATCGAGGCCGAGAGATATTGTCCGTCGGGCGAGATATCGAGATCGAACAGGGTGCGGCCATAGGGGAAAGCATGGACCAGCTTCCAGCTGTCATGCTCCGGCCCGACGCGGACCAATGAATCGAGCCCGTTCAGCGGCCGCACCGCCCACAGTGAATGATCGACCGGATTGAGCGCGAGATCGCCGGCGCGGCCGTCATGGATCAGCATCCTGGTGGCGCCGCTGGGCAGGTCGATCTCCATCAGGTCGCGGAAATCGTTGTTGTCGGCGGTGTAGTAGATCTTGCCTTGCAGCGCGTCGTAGGCGAGCGAGGTGACGCGGTAGAGCGCCGGGCCCTTGAGGTTGGTGAGCTTGCGGACGCTGCCGTCCTTGAGCGAGATCATGCCGATATTCGCGATCACGCCTGGGGCGCGGAAGCCGGCGATCAGGCTGTCGGTCTTGGCATCGTAGAAGCTGCGCGACACCGAACCGAGGCCGCTCGGCGTCAGCCTGACGGTCGGCGTCACCGGATATTGCTGTACCGATTTGAGGTTCTTGGCCTGGAAGTCGTGCTCCCATTTGATCCAGTCGGCCCAGGCGCCGTCGAGCGGCTTGCCGAAGACGCGTTCGAAATCGGCTTCGTAGTAGCGGTCGCTGTCGTCCTGGCGTTTCAGCCAGTCGATCACCTTCTGCGGGCCATAGGTCATCGCCAGATAGGAGTCGAAGCGCGTGCCGTAGAGATAGTCGTTGGCGCCGACCTGGAAGTCGACCGCGTTGCCTTCCGCTTCCAGCCCCAGCGGGGAGTAGAACGGCGCGTTGTCGCGGACCTTGGCGCGGAACACCATCTCGTCATAGGCGCCCTGAGCGCGGCCGAGGCCGCCGGCCATCCAGGTCTCCATGAACACGGCGCTGCCTTCGAGATACCAGCGCGGCACCGTGGTGCGCGGCGCGGCGAGATAGTTGTAGAGGATCGACTCGGGGTGATCGGCGATCGGCAGCGGCTTGCCGTTGAAGACGCCGCGCCACCAAGTGTCCGAACCGTTGGCGACGTCCATGGTCGCGATGTGGACGAGCTCGTGGTTCATCAGCGTGAAGAAGCGCTCGCCCGGGCTGAAGGTCTCGAACGGGATGTAGATCGGCGCGACGTCGAGCGTCAGCGCGTTGGTCGGCGCGGCGCGCACCGTGGCGCGGCCGTTGTCGGAGAGGTCGCGCAGCAGCACGACCGGGCGGTCGTAAGCCTTCCAGTCGAAGGTCTTGCTCTGGAAGGCGAAGGAGTTCTCATAGGCGCGCCCGACATAAGGCGTAAGATAGGTCTGGAGCGGGTCGTAGTAGAGCAGCTCCAGGTCCTTGGTCTCGAGCCGGCTCAATCCGACGGACGGCGACAGCACCTGCTGGCCGCGGGCGAACACCAGCAGCCCGAGGCACAGCGCCACCCGGCGCAGCCCTTTGTAATTCACCCTCGACCCCCAAACGCCCGAACGACTCAGATTGGCATTTAGACACAAAAAGAAACAACCGCCGTCCAGGGGACGGCGGTTGCTGGGGATCGATCTTCGCTTAGTGTTGCTGCGAAGCTGCCTGAGAGGCGGCTTGCGACGCCGCCTGGCTGGCGGCTTGCGACGCGGCCGCACCGGCAGCCTGCGAGGCGGCCTGAGACGCCGCTTGGCTGGCCGCCTGGGACGCCGCCTGCGAAGCGGCGAGCGCCGCCGCCTGCGATGCGGCCTGAGACGCTGCTTGCGAAGCGGCCTGCGACGCTGCTTGGCTTGCCGCCTGCGATGCGGCTAACGCCGCTGCCTGCGACGCGGCTTGCGCCGCAGCTTGCGAAGCTGCCTGCGAGGCGGCTTGCGACGCGGCATTCAGCGCCGCCTGCGACGCGGCGAAGGACGCTGCAGCCGCCGACGCAGCCTGCGAGGCGGCGGCGCTGGAAGCCTGAGATGCGGCATGCGAAGCAGATCGGAAGAGCACACGTCTGAACTCCAGTCACCGTACGTAATCTCGTA
>CAYXMO010000224.1:0-5629 GCA_964465935.1 uncultured Rhizobium sp. | reverse complement strand
CTGATGAGCGCCAGCGAAGCCAAGAAGCGCGGGCTGACGCCGCTCGCCAAGATCAAATCCTGGGCGCAGGCCGGCGTCGATCCCAAGGTGATGGGTTCTGGCCCGATCCCGGCCTCGCGCAAGGCGCTGGAGAAGGCGGGCTGGAAGGCGTCGGACCTCGACCTCGTCGAAGCCAACGAAGCCTTCGCGGCGCAGGCCTGCGCCGTCAACAAGGACATGGGCTGGGACACCGCGAAGGTGAACGTCAATGGCGGCGCCATCGCCATCGGCCATCCGATCGGCGCCTCGGGCGCGCGCGTGCTCGTCACGCTCCTCCACGAGATGCAGCGCCGCGACGCCAAGAAGGGTCTCGCCACGCTGTGCATCGGCGGCGGCATGGGCATTGCCATGTGCGTCGAGCGCTAGCGAGACGCGCCGGCGGAAAGTGCGTCAAACGCTAGCGAGACGCGCCGGTCTGCAGTGCCGCGACGCGCTGGCTGTCAGGCCGCTGCGTTGCGTTTGTACCAGTCCGTCAGCCTGACACGGATCAGCCAGAACACCAGCAGCGCCAGCAGCAGAAGCTGCGGCGCGAAACGCACCAGCACCGGCAAGCTATCGATCGCCGGAACGATCTTCGGCAGCGCGTTGCTGAAGAACGAGCCGGCCGCCATCGTGAACGCCAGGCACATGCGCCACAGATGGCGTGCGATGCGCGGCGCGCCGCGTGTCCCGCCGGCGATCACCAGCCGGACGTCCGAAATCGCCGCGATGCCGAGCAGGCTGGCAAAGATATAGACAGCGATCAGAACCGGGCCCTTGAACGGCACGGCGCTCTTGAACAACGGCGTCATGCCCGCCGCCAGCTGAAAGGCGAGGATCGCGAACGGCGCCCACAGGCAGAAGGCGGCGGCCGCCGCGATCTTCTCGGCCAGGCCGATGGTGCCCGCCTTGCGCTTCACGGCGAGCCAGGATGTCCCGATGAGATAGAGAACGAAGGTGGCGATGAACAGGTTGACGATCTGGTCCGGGACCACGACGGCGAGGACGCCGGCGAACACCGCCATGACCAGCATGGTGGCGAAAAAAACCGTTCCGGCGACGCGGTGCACGCGCCCGCCCTTGCGCGCGGTCAGCGCCACGGCACCGCTGGCGAAGCCCAAGGTGCCGCCGCTAATATGCAGCGCATAGGCGAGCGTCGTCAGCCAGGTTGGAACGTTCATGCGCGCGTCTCCTCGTGTGTCTGGGAGATGCGCGGACCCCGGTGGATGGATGCAGCCGGGCAGAGTTATAAAGTAACAAGGCGTTCTGTCGCACGGCCATATTGTTGCGAGTGCGTCCGCGGTCGCGTTAAGTGTGTTAGACAACAAGAAAACGCAAACTCACTCACGGGGACAGCACATGGCACGGGTAGCAGTCGTCACAGGCGGAACGCGCGGCATCGGCGAGGCGATTTCGGTCGCGCTCAAACAGGCCGGCTATCGCGTGGTCGCCAACTACGCCGGCAATGACGAGCGCGCCAAGGCGTTCAGCGAGAAGACCGGCATCCCCGTCTACAAATTCGACGTCGCCGATTTCGAGGCGGTCAGCGCCGCGATGAAGAAGATCGCGGCCGAGATCGGCCCGGTCGACATCGTCGTCAACAATGCCGGCATCACGCGCGACGCGACGATGAAGCGGATGGGCCGCGGCGGCTGGGACGAAGTCGTCGACACCAATCTCGGCGGCTGCTTCAACATGTGCAAGGCGGCGTGGGACGGCATGCTGGAGCGAAGCTTCGGCCGCATCGTCAATATCGGCTCGATCAACGGCCAGGCCGGCCAGTACGGCCAGGTCAACTATGCCGCCGCCAAGTCCGGCATCCACGGCTTCACCAAGGCGCTCAGCCAGGAAGGCGCACCCAAGGGCATCACTGTCAACGCCATCGCGCCCGGCTATATCGACACCGACATGGTTGCCGCGGTGCCGCCCAACGTGCTGGAGAAGATCGTCGCCAAGATTCCGGTCGGGCGCCTGGGCAAGGCGGAGGAGATCGCGCGCGGCGTGCTCTTCCTCGTCGCCGACGAGGCCGGCTTCGTCACCGGATCGACCATGTCGATCAATGGCGGCCAGCACATGTATTGAGGCGCTCCATGGCGCCGCTCCATGGCCGTTATCGACACGCTCGCGATTGAACGCCTCACCTGCATCCGCGGGCAGCGACTGCTGTTCCGCGACCTGTCGTTCCGCGTCGGAGCGGGACAGGTGCTCAGCCTGGAAGGGCCCAACGGCAGCGGCAAGACCACGCTGCTGCGCCTGATCGCCGGCTTCCTCGCGCCGGCTAGCGGCGCCGTCGCGCTGGTCAAGGCCGATCAGGCGATCGACGACGCCGAGGAGCGCGGCCGCCATATCGGCTGGCTCGGCCATCACGACGCCGTCAAGCCGCAGCTCAGCCCGCGCGAGGTGCTGGGCTTCTTCGCACGCCTCTATGGCGGCGATGGCGACATCGATGTGGCGCTGGCCGCCATCGGCCTTGCCGCCATCGCCGATCTGCCGTGCCAATATCTCTCCGCCGGACAGAAGCGGCGACTCGCCCTGGCACGGCTCAAGCTTTCGGGACGCGCCGTCTGGCTGCTCGACGAGCCGCTCGCGGCGCTCGACAGCGACGGCAAGCGCTGCGCCGCCGCGCTGATCGCGGCGCACGCGCTCTATGGCGGCATCGTCCTGGCCGCGACGCATGAGCCGCTGGGCGTGGCGAGCGAACGGCTGGTGCTGGGAATGCAGACATGAGCGCGACATATCATAACCTCTCCCGCTTGCGGGAGAGGTCGCGAGCGTAGCGAGCGGGTGAGGGCCTGCCGCCCCGCACGGCCCCTCACCCGAAATGCTTCGCATTTCGACCTCTCCAGCAAGCGGGAGAGGTTTGGTGGCGCTCATGACCTCCGCATTCGCGCTGCTTGGCCGCGATATCCGTCTGGCGACCCGGGCCGGCGGCAGCGCGGCGCTGGCGCTGGCGTTCTTCGCCGCGGTCGCGACGCTGGTGCCGCTCGGCGTCGGCAACGACATGCGGCTGCTGGCGCGGGTCGCGGCCGGCGTGCTCTGGGTCGCGGCGGTGCTGGCGGCGCTGCTCTCGCTCGACCGGCTGTTCCAGGCCGATTTCGAGGACGGCTCGCTCGACCTCATCGCGCTGTCGCCGCTGCCGCTGGAAACCACGGCGGCGCTCAAGATCGCGGCGCACTGGCTGACGACCGGCCTGCCGCTGACGGCGTTGTCGCCGGTGCTCGGCGTGATGTTCGGCCTGCCGCCCGCCGCGATCGCGACCTTGACGCTGTCGCTGCTGATCGGAACGCCTTCGGTCAGCGCGCTGGGCGCGATCGGCGCCGGGCTGACGCTGTCGATCCGCCGCGGCGGCCTGATCCTGCCGCTGCTGGTGTTGCCGCTTCTGGCGCCGGCGGTGATCTTCGGCGCCGGCGCGGTGCAGGCGATGCTCGACGGTCTCGCCAATGGCGCGCTGCTGCTGCTCGCCGCCTTCAGCGTCGCCGTCACGCTGCTGTCGCCCTTCGCCGCGGCCGCCGCCGTGCGGCTCAACCTCGCAGGCTGACGCCCATGCTTGCGGTCTCCTCTTAAGGCAGCCTAGATCGCGCCATGGCCAGCCTGTTCGCCCTCGCCAATCCCAAGCGCTTCCTCGATCTGAGCGCGGTGTTGCTGCCCTGGCTGATCGGCGCGACGGCACTGTTCCTGGGTGCCGGCGTGATCCTCGGGTTCCTCAGCCCCCCGGACTACAAGCAGGGCGACACCGTCAAGCTCATGTTCCTGCACGTCCCGGCGGCATGGACGGCGATGATGGCCTACGGCCTGCTCGGCATCGCCTCGCTGTTCAGCCTGGTGTGGCGACACCCCCTGGCCGACGTCGCGGCCAAGGCGGCGGCGCCGCTCGGCGCGGTGTTCACCGTGCTCGGCCTGATCACCGGTTCGCTCTGGGGCCGCCCGATGTGGGGGACCTATTGGGTGTGGGACGCGCGGCTGACCTCGTTCCTGCTGCTGCTGCTCCTCTATCTGGGCTACATCGCGCTGTGGAACGCGATCGAGGACGAGATCCGCGCTGCCCGCGCCGCCGCGATCCTGGCGCTGGTTGGGCTGGTCAATCTTCCGATCATCGAGTTCTCGGTCGACTGGCACACGCTGCACCAGGGCGAGAGCATCATGCGCGCCGACGGGCCGTCGATCGCGGCGGTGTTCCTGTGGCCGCTGGGACTTTCGGCGCTCGGCTACACGCTGCTGTTCTTCACGCTGTGGACCGTCCGTATACGAACCGAAATCCTGGAACGGCGCGCCCGGGCGCTGCTGCTGGCGGGGCCGGCATGAGCGCGTTCTTCGCCATGGGCGGCTATGGCGCCTTCATCTGGCCGGCCTATGGCGCCAGCGCCGTGCTACTCGCCGCCGCCATCGCCTTCACCTGGCGCGCCTATGCCAAAGCCAAGGCGCAGCTCGCGGCGCTGGAAAAACCGTGAGACGGCTGTTCTACATCGTCCCGGTGCTGGCCTTCGCGGTCCTGGCCTGGATCCTGCTCGAAAGCCTGAAAGGCAACCCGTCCGGCGAAATGCCGACCGCGCTCGCGGGACGCCCCGCGCCGCGCCTGACGCTGGCGCCGCTCGACGGCCGCAGCGCAGGCCTTGCCCCGGCAGACCTCACTGGCCGCGTGACCCTGGTCAACATCTTCGCCTCCTGGTGCGTCCCGTGCCGCGAGGAAGCCCCCCAGCTGGCCCAGCTGGCCCGCGCCCGCGGCGTGCGCCTGGTCGGCATCGCCTACAAGGACACGCCGGGGGCGGCGCGCGCCTTCCTCGACGAATATGGCGACCCCTATGAGCGCATCGGCCTCGACGCCGACGGCGCCGCTGGGATCGAATGGGGCATCTCCGGCGTGCCCGAGACCTTCATCGTCGATGCCCGCGGCATCGTGCGCGCCCGCTTCGGACCGCTCGGCCCCGACAACGTCGAGAGCGCGCTGCTGCCGGCGATCGAGGCGGCGAGATAGTGCGTGCTTCGAGGCTCCGCTTTGCGGAGCACCTCAGCATGACGAGAGGGGAGAAAGCGTCATCCTGAGGTGCGAGCCGTCCATAGCGACAGCGTATGGACGCGAGCCCCGAAGGGCGTTCACACTTCGGCAACCATGTTTTGCTCTGCTGCCGCGATGCAGATGAGCGCCGCCAATCTTCTGATCGCCTCGCAGCAGATCGCGCGCGGTGCCGTCAGGCCGCCGCCGGACGCGCAGGCGCAGTTCGCCGCTGCGCTGGCGAAGGAAAAAGGCGTCGCCTCCGCCGACTTCGAACCGATGCAATTCAAGCAGACGGCAGCGCCCGCCAAAGCGGCCTCGGCCGCGCCGGCGCAAACGCCTTCGGCCGGCTATGCCGGCGGCGCCCGCCTCGGCGCGGCGCTCGATATTCGCGTTTGAATCTAAAGCGTTACGCCCGCCTGCGGCGGACCCGGTTCTTCGGCGCCGGACCGTTATCGGCATAGGCTTCGGCGGCGACCGCGACCTGCGCCAAGAGCTTGACGAATTTGGGCCGCTCCGCTGGCGGCAGCGCGTCGAGCAGCGCCTTCTCGGCGCGCTCCGACGCCGTGCGCGCCGCGCGCAGCGCCTTGCGCCCGCTCTGCGAGATCGCGACCGCGTTGG
>CAYXMO010000223.1:0-5639 GCA_964465935.1 uncultured Rhizobium sp. | reverse complement strand
CTGCTCAAGATGGAAGAACTGCCGCGCGGCGGCCAGCACAGCTTCCACGACATGGGCAATGGCGCGATGCTGTCCTACATGACGTTCGACAACGCGCCGGCCAAGGCGCCGGGCGTCGCCTCGCAGCATCTGAACGTCGTCAAGGACGGTGCGATGACGGCGATCGCCTCGATGAATCACGTCGCGATGGATTTGCCGAAGGAGAAGTTCGATGCCGTGCTCGCCAGCCTGAAGGCGAAGGGCGTGCGCGTCTTCACTATCAACCATGGCAGCGACAAGCCGTTCGAGGCCGAGCCGGACGACAAGACCTGGATCCGCTCGATGTATTTCCGCGATCCCGACGGCATCGCGTTCGAGTTCGCCAGCCTGATGCGGGCGCTGGGAACGCAGGAAGACCTGGCGCCGCGGGTCAAGAACGCCAAGGGCGAGCGCGTCGACTATGTTCCCCTGCTGGCGCGCAAACAGCAGCAGGCGGCGGAGTGACGCGATGAAGACGCAATACGGCGAGGTCGCCGCGTCGGCCGATGGGCATGTCGCGGTGCTGGAGATCAGCCGGCCGCCGAACAACCATGTCAGCGTCGGACTGATGCGCGATCTGGCCGATGCGTTCGCCGACGTCGATGCCGAGCCGGCGCTGCGTTCCATCGTGCTGTGCACGGCGGGCAAGGTGTTCTGCGGCGGCGCCGACCTCACGGCGCCGAGCGAGGTCAGCCTCAGCAACCCCAACGCCGGACCCGGCATCAACGCGCTCTATGTCGAGGCGGTGCGGCTGTTCTCGAACAAGAAACCGATCGTCGCCGCGGTGCAGGGCGCGGCGGTGGGCGCGGGACTGGGCCTGGCGCTGGTCGCCGATTTTCGCGTCGCGGCGCCGGAGGCGCGCTTCACGGCGAATTTCGTCAAGCTGGGGTTTCATCCCGGCTTCGGCATTTCGCACACACTGCCGCGCCTGATCGGGGCGCAGCGCGCGGCGCTGCTGTGCCTGACCGGGCGACGGATCAAGGCGGAAGAAGCTTTGGCCTGGGGCCTGGTGGACGAGATCGCGCCTTTGGAGGGCTTGCGCGCGGCGGCGCTGGCGCTGGCGCGCGAGATCGCGGAAGCGGCGCCGCTGGCGGTGCAATCGACCCGCGCGACGCTGCGCGCCGGAATCGCCGAAGCGGTGAAGGCGCAGACCGATCACGAATTCGTCGAGCAGAGCTGGCTGCGCAAGACCAAGGACTTCGCCGAAGGCGTACGCGCGGTCGCGGAACGGCGGGCGGGGAATTTCACCGGCACCTAGGCGGCGCGGCGCGCCTGCGCTAAGGCTCGGCGATGAGCGATTGGGACGCGATCATCGTCGGCGGCGGGCACAACGGGCTGGTCTGCGCGTTCTATCTGGCGCGCGCCGGACTCAAGGTGACGGTGCTGGAGCGCCGCTCCGTCGTCGGCGGCGCAGCGGTGACCGAAGAATTCTTTCCCGGCTTCCGCAACTCGATCGCGAGCTACACGGTTTCGCTGCTCAATCCCAAGATCGTGCGCGACCTCGACCTGGCGCGGCATGGCTTGCGCATCGTCAACCGGCAGGTCTCGAACTTCCTGCCCTTGAACGGCCGCGACTATCTTTGCGGCACCGGTGCGGACGAGATCGCCAAGTTCTCGGCCAAGGATGCGGCGCGGATTGCGGACTACACTGCGCGGCTGGAGACCATCGCGGATGTGCTGCGCGCCCTGGTGCTGGAGACGCCGCCGAACCTGACGTCGGGCGGATGGATGGCGGCGCTGCCGCAGATGCTCAAGAGCGCGGCGCTCGGCAAGCGGCTGTCGCGGCTCGACCTGACGGGGCGGCGCGACCTGCTGGCGCTGTTCGCGCAATCGGCCGGCGACTGGCTGGACGGCTGGTTCGAGAGCGATCCGATCAAGGCGGTGCTCGGCTTCGACTCCATCGTCGGCAATTACGCCAGTCCCTACACGCCGGGCTCGGCCTATGTGCTGCTGCATCATCTTTTCGGCGAGGTGAACGGCGTCAAGGGCGCCTGGGGCCATGCGATCGGCGGCATGGGCGCGATCACCCAGGCGATGGCGGCGGCGTGCGGCGAACACGGCGTCGACATCCGCACCGACTGTGCCGTGAAGGAGATCATTGTCGAGAACGGCCGCGCCATCGGCGTGGCGACGACGGGCGGCGATATCTTGCGCGCGCCGCGCATCGTGTCGAACCTGAACCCTAAGCTGCTGTTCGGTTCGCTGGTCGATCCCGCCGTGCTGCCGGCGGATTTCCGCGAGCGCATCGGGCGCTATCGCAACGGCTCGGGCACGTTCCGGATGAACGTCGCGCTGTCGGCGCTGCCGCGCTTCGCCTGCCTGCCGCAGGAGGGTCCGCACCTGACCGCCGGCATCATCATGGCGCCGAGCCTGGCTTACATGGACCGCGCTTACACCGACGCGCGCGCCGGCGGCTGGTCGAAGGCGCCGATCGTCGAGATGCTGATCCCGTCGGTGGTCGACGACACGCTGGCGCCGCCCGGCCGCCATGTCGCGAGCCTGTTCTGCCAGCACGTCGCGACCGAGGTTGCCGGCGGCTGGGACGCGCAGCGCGACACGGTCGCGGCGCTGATGATCGACACGGTCGACGCTCACGCGCCGGGGTTCAAGGATTCGGTGCTCGGCGTCCAAGCGCTGAGCCCGCTCGATCTCGAACGCGTCTTCGGACTGACCGGCGGCGACATTCTGCACGGCAAGCTGGAGCTCGATCAGCTGTTCTCGGCGCGCCCGGTGCTGGGGCATGGGAACTACCGCAGTCCGCTGCCGGGACTGTACATGTGCGGCGCCGGCACGCATCCGGGCGGCGGCGTCACCGGCGCGCCGGGCCACAACGCGGCGCGTGAGATCCTGAAAGACCTGCGCCGGCGCGGCTGAACAAAAAAGCGTTCGACAGATTCGCCGGCCTGCGCGAAGATGCGTACGAGACGGGTGCGTCTGGCCCGAGCATGCGTGTGCGAGAGCGACCAGCATGGCCGGGACCAAGACCTGGAAGACGCCGGGCGTCTATGTCAGCGAGAGCGGTGCGGTTCCTCCCACCATCCGCGGTGTGGCGACGGCGGTGCCGATCTTCATCGGCCACACCGCGGCCGGCCCGGCGCTGGCGCCCACGCCCATCGGCTCGCTTGCCGGCTACGAGGCGCAGTTCGGCGGCGGCGCCGATGGCTTCTGCCTGCATGACAGCATCGCGCTGTTCTTCGCCAATGGCGGCGGCGACGCCGTGGTGGTTTCCGCCGGCTTCTATGGCGGCGGGGTCGACGCGGCGAAGCTGATGGCGGGTTTGAATGCGGCGGCGGACGTGAAGGGCGTGACGCTGCTCGCCATCCCGGACGCGGTGCTGCTGCCGCCCGATCCGGGGCCGCCCGGCATCCCCAAATCGGCGGCGTTCGGCGCGCTGGCGCAGGCGATGCTGCTTCAGTGCGGCAGGCTCATGGACCGTGTGGCGCTGCTCGACGTTTACGGCGCGGGGAGCATCGACACCGGCACGCCGGCGGCGGCGCAGGCCGGTATCGATGCCTGTGTCGCGAATTTCCGCGCTGCGGTGGGCAGCGCCAATCTGGGCTACGGCGCCGCCTATTTCCCGTTCCTGTCGGTGGGCGTAGCCAAGCGCACAGCGCTGCCGCCGAGCGGCGCGATCGCGGGGCTCTACTGCGCCAACGATGCGACACGCGGGGTGTGGCACGCGCCGGCCAATGTCCCCGTCGCGGGCATCGCCGATCTCAGTCTCCATCTGACCGACACGCAACAGGCCCCGCTCAACGCGCCACCGAACGGCAAGGCGGTGAACGCGCTTCGCAGCATCGCCGGGCGCGGATTGGTGGTGTGGGGAGCGCGGACGCTGGACGGCAACAACCTCGACTACCGCTACATCCAGGTGCGGCGCACGCTCGTCTACATCGAGCAATCGATCAAGACCGCGCTGCAGCCCTTCGTCTTCGCGGCGAATGACGGCAACACCTGGGCGATGGTGACGACGATGATCAACAGGTTCCTGGCCGATATCTGGCGGCAGGGCGGATTGATGGGCGCCAAGCCGCAGGACGCGTTCTTCGTGCAGTGCGGCCTCGGCAGCACGATGACGGCGCAGGATATCCTCGACGGGCGCCTGATCGTCCGGATCGGCATGGCACTGATGCAGCCGGCGGAATTCGCCGTGCTCAGCATCACGCAGAATAATCAGGGTGCGTGATCGGCACACAGAGAAGGGAGAAGCATCATGGCGAGCGAATCCAAGAGCGGGCGGCCGGCCTTGCCGGTTAGGGTCAGCTTCGGCGACGGCTTGACCGCGCGCTTCGAGAGCCTGGCCGGGCCGGAGAGCGAAGGCCTGGTCATCGAGTACCGGCACGGCAACAGCCCGAGCTTCTATCCGATCAAGATGCCGGGCCTGGGCAGGGTCGGCAATGTGACGCTGCGCAAGGGCATCTTCGTCGGCGACGCCCTGCTCAAATCCTGGATCGGCGCGATCGCCACCAACACGGCCAGGCGCCATACGGTGCGGATCGAGATCCTGGGCGAGGACGGCAAGCCGGTGACGGCCTGGACGCTGAACAACGCCTGGCCGACCAAGGTGAGCTCGACCGACCTCAAATCCGAAGGCAACGAAGTCGCGGTCGAGTCGGTCGAGGTCGCCTACGAGACGCTGGTCATCAGCGCGCCTTAAGCCGGCATGCCATAGCCGCGCGCCATCGCCGCCGCGAAGGCGGGAATGAGCGCGAAGAGCAAAGCTTCGGCCCAGAGGAAGCGGCGGACGGCGGCGACGGCCGAGTCCGATGGCCGGAAGGCAGCGTCCTGCTTGAGCGCGCCGCGCCAGCGCAGGAAGGCGACGGTCGGGACGACCGAGAGCAGGCCGACCAGAGCGAAGGTTGCGATCTTGGCCCAGAAGAAATGGTTGACCGAATAATAGGCCCAGCCCTTGGCGGCATAGACGGCGCGGGCAAAGCCGACGGCGACGATCAGGGCGGCGAGAATGCCGTACCACAGATCGACGCGCGCGACGCGCGTCACATCGGGGCCGCTCATGCCGCGGCGCACGACGCCGATCTCGAACGCCAGCACGCCGGCGAGCGCGAAGATCAGCAGGTGGTGCGCGATGGCGAGGTGGAGATCCGTCATGGCGAAATCGGGCATGGCCGTTCTCCTCAGTTCGCGGCGCCGAGCGCGCGGGCGCTGGTCTTCACCAGGTCGATGGCGCCGGCGGTCACGCCGGCGGCGAGACCCGGCGTTTGGGCCAGCACCTGCTCGGCGAAGAGGCGCGCCAGGCCGATGCGGGTCTGCCACCATTGGTCGGCGTCGTCGGCCGGCGCGTGCTTGGCGGCGGCGAGCGCGCCTTTGGCCAGCATCCAGCCGCCGGTGAGATCGCCGAGCAATTTCAGATAGGCGGTGGCGCCGGCGAGCGCATCGGGCTGGGCGTGGCCGCGGCGCTCGACCATCCAGCTCGTCGCGGTCTGCGCCGCGCCGGCGGCGGCTTCGAGCCGGGCGCCGATATTGTGCAGCCAGGCATTGGGCGAACTCTTGAGCGCGCCGATGGTCGACCAGATCTCGTCGAGCAGGTCGCGCACCGCCTGGCCGTTCTCCAGCGCCAGCTTGCGGCCCATCAGGTCGATCGCCTGGATGCCGTTGGTGCC
>CAYXMO010000222.1:0-5655 GCA_964465935.1 uncultured Rhizobium sp. | reverse complement strand
GCGGCCACGGCAAGACCTCGCCGACCCGGCTCGGCGATTTCGGCCCCGGCGGCTTCGCGGCAGTGGTCGACGACATGGCGGTGCTGAGCCGGCTGATCCGCGGGCAGAACCCGGACAAGAAATTGGTCTTGATGGGCCATTCGATGGGATCGTTCGCCGCCCAAATCTATTTCGCGGACCACAGCGGCCTGATCGACGGCTACATCCTGTCGGGCTCGGCGGCGCTCGACAAGCTTCAGGCACCCAAGGGTGGGCTGTCGGCCATCGGCGCCGGCATGGACAAGCCGCGCACGCCGTTCGACTGGCTGAGCCGCGACGAGGCCGAGGTCGACAAATACATCGCCGATCCGCTCTGCGGCTTCACCGCCGACGAGGCGTCGCGCGCCTCGATGTTCGCGGCGGGCGGGCCGGCCCTCGACGGGGAGAAGCTCAGACGCATCCGCAAGGACCTTCCCGTCTACATCTTCGCCGGCGACAAGGACCCGATCAACGCCGAGCTGACGCGGCTGACGCCGCTGGCCGACCGTTACCGCGAGGCCGGCCTGACCGACATCACGACCGACTACTACAAGGGCGGGCGGCACGAGATGCTGAACGAGACCAACCGCGCCGAAGTAGTCGCCAACCTCAAGACCTGGATCGAGCGCGTCATCGCATGAGCCCGCGCGTCAAAAAACTGATCGGAACGATCCTCATCCTGCTGTGGATTCCGGTCTATGCCTTCGTCGCGATGGGCGTGGCGGCACATATGCTGCCGCACGCCAATATACTCTCGGCGTTCCTGTTCTACGCCATCGCCGGCACGCTGTGGGCGGTGCCGGTCGGCATGCTGTTTCCCTGGATGATGCGCGAGCCGAAACCAACAGCCTGAAAGCAGCCGGAACGTTCAAGAGGATCGTCCAACGATGACACCGGTTTCCCGACGCCACCTGATCGCTTCATCGCTTGCCCTCGCCGCGACGCCATCGCTGGTGCGCGCAGCCGCGCTCGCGCCGGTCGCAAAGACCCGGCATGGCCGCGTGCGCGGCGCGCTCGACCAGGGCGTCGCGGTGTTCAAAGGCATCCGCTACGGCGCCGACACCGCGCCGCATCGCTTCCAGCCGCCGCGCTTGCCTAAGCCGTGGCCGGGAATCGCCGACGCCCTCGCCTACGGTGCCGGCAGCCCGCAAGGGAGCAACGAGACCAACACCAGCGAGGATTGCCTGTTCCTCAACGTGTGGACGCCCGCCTTGCGCGACGGCGGCAAGCGTCCGGTGATGGTCTACATCCATGGCGGCGCCTATTCGAACGGCTCGGGATCGAGCCCGCTCTATGACGGCGTCAACCTGTGCAAGCGCGGCAACGTCGTGGTCGTGACGCTGAACCACCGGCTGAACGCATTCGGCTATCTGTATCTGGCGCGGCTCGATCCGGATTTTCCCGACAGCGGCAATTGCGGCCAGCTCGACCTGGTCCAGGCGCTGAACTGGGTGAAGGACAATATCGCCGAGTTCGGCGGCGATCCCAATTGCGTGCACGTCTTCGGGCAGTCCGGCGGCGGCGCCAAGATCGCGACCATGATGGCGATGCCGGCGGCCAAGGGCCTGTTCCACCGCGCCACGACGATGAGCGGCCAGCAGGTCACGGCTTCGGGACCGTTCAACGCGACCAAGCGGACGCAGACATTCCTGGCGGCCTTGAGCGCGAAGACGGCAAAAGACGTACTGAAGCTCACCACCGAGCAGATCAAGGCCGGCTTGAAAGCCGTCGATCCCATCATCGGTTCGGGCGGCGTCTATTTCGGGCCGGTGCTGGACGAGCGCACTTTGGCGCGGCACCCGTTCTATCCCGACGCGCCGGCACAATCGCTCGATATCCCGATGATGATCGGCAACACCCATGACGAGACCCGCGCCTTCATCCAGGACGACTGGGCTTACAAGCTGACCTGGGAAGAATTGCCGGCGCGGCTGGCGCCCAATTATCGCGTCGATATCGATCCGGAGACCGTCATCGCGAAATACCGCGAATGGTTCCCGGGCATCACGCCCACCGATCTCTTTTTCAAGGCGACCACGGCCGGTCGTTCCTGGCGCGGCGCCATCATCGAGGACGAAGCACGGGCGCAGACGCGTTCGCCGGCTTATGCCTATGAGGTCGATTTCCGCACGCCGTTCCATGACAGCGCGCCGCACACAACGGACATCGCGCTCGCCTTCGACAACACCGACAAGCCCGGCGCGCTGGCCGGCAACGGGCCGGAGGCGCGCAAGCTTGCGGCGCAGATGAGCGAGACCTTCATTGCCTTCGCGCGCACCGGCAATCCGAATAATCCGGCGCTGCCGGCGTGGATGCCCTACACGCTGCCCAGCCGCGAGACCATGATCTTCGACATCGCTTCGCACCTGGAGAACGACCCGCGCGGTCGCGAGCGCGAGCTGTTCGCCAAGGTTCCCTTTATCCAGCAGGGCACGTAACCTGCGGCTTCGGAATTCTCAAAACCGGTGACGCCATGACGGTCAATCTCTTCACCTTCGTCGATCTTTATTCGCGTGCGCTGACGGCGCTGTCGCACGTCCTCGGCAAAGGCGCCGAACACGCCAAGGCGCAGGGCGTCGCCGAGAAGGACATGCTCGACTGGCGGCTGATCGACGACATGCAGCCGCTGAGCTTCCAGATCGCAGTGGTGTGCAACTTCTCGAAGCAGTGGACGGCACGCGTTGCCGGGCTGCCGGCGCCGGCGAATTTGCCCGACGGTCTCAGCCTGGCGCAGTATCAGACCGAGATCGCGGCGGCGAAGGCCTATCTCGCCAGCCTCAAGCCGGAACAATTCGCAGGGCGCGACGACGTTCCGCTCACGGTGATGATCGGCACCGGCATGGAGCCTACACTGCCGGCCGGCCAGTGGCTGACCGTGTTCGCCACGACCAACCTCTATTTCCACCTCTCGACCGCTTACGACATCTTGCGGTCCAGGGGCACGCCGATCGGCAAGATCGACCTGTTCGCCGGCGGTCTTTAGGCCCGCAGGCCCAGCGCGTCGATCCGCGCCATCAGCGCCGGTTCGAGCGGGCGCGCCGCGGCGTCGACGCATTGCGCAAGTTCAGCGCGGTTTTTAACGCCCAGGATCACGGTCGGCACACCGGGCATGGCCAGCGCGTAGCGATGCGCCAGCACAGCCGGGTCTTCGCCGATCTCCTTGGCAAGAGCGCGGAACGGTGCGGCTTTGGCGTAGTCCTTGCTGTCGGGATTGTTGGGCGAGAGCTGGCGGTCGATCTCCGCCGTCAGCGCGCCGGCCTGCACCGCGCGGATGCCAAGGACAGCGACGCCCTGCTCGTTCGCGATCTCGATGATGTCGCGCGGCTTGGCGGGTTCTGCGTAACGGCGCAAGCTGCCGGCGCTGTCCAGCAGGTTGGTCACGGCCTGGACGTAAGCCGGTTTCTTGTCGTGCTTCAGGGCGCGGATGATCGTATCGGGCACGCCCGAGCCGGTGATGCCCCAGGTCTTGATCTTGCCGGCGGCTTTGAGCTTCTCGAAGGCGGGGATCGCCAGCTCGGCATAGACCGACCAGCGCGTCGCGAAGCTGTCCTGCTGGTCGGGGCGGATGGCGTAGACATAGTCGTCGGCGCAGATGTTGGAATGCAGGAAGAAGATGTCGGCGTGATCGACCCGCATCGTGTTCAGGCTGTTTTCCAGCGATTGGGTGAGACGCTTCGCGACCTCGCCCGGTGCCGGCGTGCCCAGGCCGAATTTCGTGGTGATGCGCAGACCCGCCGGCAGCTTGCCGGCGAAGGTCTCGCCGACGATGGCTTCGCAATTGCCGTACATCGGCGCGGTGTCGAGCAAGTCGATCCCGGCGTCGAGCGCGGCATGGATCGTGGCGATGCATTCCTCGCGCGTGTTGGCGCCCCAGATCTGGCCGATGCCGCCGCCGCCCAGCGTCAGCGCGCTGACCTGGCCGAGCGCTCCGAAGGCGTTCTTCTTCATCTCAAGTCCTGTTCCAGATGGATTGGAAATCGCCGCCGCCGTTCAACAGCTGCGCCGGGCTCTTCTTGTCGATGTGACCGATCAGGCCCTGATAGACGCCATAGCCGACCAGTTCCTGCAGGCGCGGCGGGAAGCTCTTGACCAATTCCGGTGACAGACCGAGCTGCTGGTTCTCCTGCTGGCGGATGAAGCCGGCGCAGTAGTTCATCGCGATGCCGGTGCGGCGCGTGCCGGTCTTGTTGGCGCCGCCGCCATGCCAGAGCGCGCCGTCCCAGATCAGCACGCTGCCCTTCTTCATCGCGCCGGGCACGGTGTCGTAGTGGCCGCCATAGTCGGGATTGGGTTTCTTGTGGCTGCCCGGCACCAGCCGCGTGGCACCGTTGGCGCCGGTGAAATCGGTCAGCGCCCACATCGAGTTGCAGACGATGGCGCGGTGCGGCTTGTCCAGCGGGATCACCATGTCGTCGGCATGGATCGGCTGCGCCGTCTCGCCCGGATCGATGGCGATGGAGGACAGCGACGAGATCAGACAGCCGGGATCGAGCACGCCTTCGATCACCGGCAGCACGGCGTCGTGCACCGGCACGCGCGTGAACGGATCGCCATAAGCGAGCAGATTGTAGATGCGGACCGTCTTGTGGCCTTCGAAGCCGTTCATCGCCGGCTTGGCGTCCAATTCGCGCTCCAGCCGCTCCAGGCCGGCGTTCAAGGCATCGATCAGCGCCGGTTCGATCGCGTTCTCTACGACGGTGAAGCCGTCGCGCTGGACCTTTGCGATATGCTCTTCCCTGGTCTTGTGGTCCACTACTGCACCGCTGCTATGGCGTGGCCGTCCACCGGGCGGCCGGGCTGCAAGCCTAGCAGCTTGAGCACCGTCGGGTGTACGTCGATCTGGTCGAGCCGCTTGATCTCGCCCGGCGTCACGCCGGCGCCCCAGGCGTAGAAGATGCCGTGCATCTGCACGATCTTGGGATCGTAGCCATGCGTCGCCTTGATCGGCAGGTTGAACGAGATCGCGTAGGGCCAGAACCAGTTCATGCCGACCCAGTTGGTCCAGGACGGGAACAACTCGGGTCCCGCCATCCAATAGGGCGGATGCGTCACGATCATGATGTCGCCTGCGCGCGGCCCGGTGCCCAGATGCGCGAAGGCCGGGTAGTGGCCCTTGCGATAGACGTCGAACAGATCGGGATATTGCTGCAGCGCCTTGACGACGCGGTCGGCGCTCTCGCCCTTGTCGAGATAGAAGAAGGCGTGGGCGCCGTCGGTCGCCTGCTGCGCGTGGATGTCGTTCTCGCGCATGATGCGGCCCAGATTGAGGATCGGGCCGACATCCATCATGCCGTGATCGGTGTCGACGACCAGTGTGCCTTCGCGGCTCGGCGGCAATGCTTTGATGCCGGCTATGAGCTTGCCGACGATGCCGTCGACATAGCGCACCGCGGCCTGCGTCTCGGCACCCGCGACGCCGTATTGGTGGGCGACGCTGTCGGGCTTGGAGAAATAGAGCGCGATCAGGCGCGGATGGTTGGGGCCGTTGTCCTTCAGCAGCTTGAGCGCGCGATCCAGGATGGTGTCGTCGCTCTCGTGCTTCTTCCACGGCACTTCGGGGTTGATATAGGTCGCCCGGGCGCCGCCGGCGCTGGACCAGCGGCCGACGGTGTTGAACGCCGCGGCGCGCACGCCCTG
>CAYXMO010000221.1:3889-5660 GCA_964465935.1 uncultured Rhizobium sp. | reverse complement strand
CCGCGCATGCCTTCATAGGCCATGTCGGCGAACAGGCTGACGATGCCGAAGGCGACGATGAAGGCGGTGGCGCTGCGCTTGTCGAACTGCCGGGTCATCGCGGCATGTCGCGCAGCACCTGGATGCCGCGCGCCAGGATCGGGTCGTCGCCCGTAGCCGTGGCGAGATCGACGTATTCGCGCGGCACGAATTTTTCGCGCGGCGTGCCGTTCAGGTGATAGAGGCGCTCGACCGGGAAGTTCACGCCGATGCCGCTCTTGGGCAGCGTGACGCCTTGCGTGGCGCCGCACAGCCCCGCCATTCGCGTGCCGACCACGGCGGCGCGGCCCAGCGCGTCGAGCCCGATGGTCATGCCTTCGCCCATGCTGCCGGTCCAGCGGTCGCACAGCACGACGAGACTCGACGCCACGTGGAACGGTCCGCGGGCCCGCACCCAGCGGACATAGGAGTCCTTCTCCAGCGTGCGGCCGGGTCCTGGGCGGAAGACGCGCTGATAGCCGGGCCGGCCCGTGACGAAACGGCCCAGGATCGGCTCGGCGACATCGGTGTTGCCGCCGCTCGGCGTGTTGCGCAGGTCGAGGATCAGTCCGCGCACGCCCCGGGTATCTTCCAGCGCCTTGTCGAATGCGGCGACCAGGTCGGCGTCGCCCAGGCTGTTCTCGACACGCAGGCAGACGATCTCGTTGTCGATGCGGCGTACCGTCAGGGGCGGCCCCTGTGGTTCGCGTTCATGCGGCGGCAGGTCGATCTTGCGTTCGGCGCCGCCGCGCACGGTGAAGATGCGCCGCGCGCTGTGCGTGCCGGCGAGCAGGACGCGCAGCGTGTAGTCGCTGGCTTCGGGATCGGGCGATGCCAGGGCGCGCGGCGCCTGCAGGGCCACGGCGTTCGCCGCCGGCGCGCCCATGATGCTCACAACCTCGTCACCCGCCCGCACCCCCGCTCTCGCAAGGCTGCTGCCTGGGCGCACGGCTTCGATAACGGCGCGACCGCCATGGAACGCCGCCCAGGCCTCGGCGCCGGTCGGCACCAGTTGCGGCGAGGCGGCGTTGTTCACATTGGCTTCGATGTGATGATCGTGCAGCTCGGCCAGCATGCGTTCGAGCGCGCCCAGGAAGGCATGCGGCTCGCAGGTTGCGCCAGCTTCGGCGATGTAGATCTTTCGCAGCTTGGCGGGATCGATGTGGCGGTCGGGCAGATAGGCATAGTGCGCCGCGATCTGGCCGATCAGCCACGCCATGTCGGCGGCGTTGGCGGCGCCGTCGCGGCACAGATCGGCGCGCGCCGGGAAGGGCAGAGCGGTGAACGCCATGAGACCGGCCAGGACTTGCCTTCGCTGCATGCGGCGCACAATGGCGCGGGCGGCGGCTGGGCCGCAAGCTCAGATCAGGCGCAGCTTGGGCGCGGAAAGCTCCGGCGGGGATTTCTGCAGATCGCCGCGCTGGAATTCCTCCTCCCAGGCTTCGAAGGATTCGGCGCCGCCCGCTCTGGAGTGAAAATAAAGCCGTTGCGCCATCGCCTGCGCCGGTCCCGTCATCAGCAAGGCGTTGATCAGCGCATTGGGCGGCGCGGCGTCGAGCAGGCGGCGCAGGATGAGCTTGGAGCGATAGCGTGGCGCCTCGCGGACCAGCTGCGCCACCGGATGGGTGCCGCGGTCGCCCAGATAGTCCGAGACCAGCTGCGCCGCGCGGCGGCCGAAATGCAGCGCGGTGTGGATGCCGCCGCCGGTGACCGGCGACACCATGCCGGCGGCGTCGCCGACCAGCATGACGCG